>JAGHDR010000033.1 GCA_021159825.1 Deltaproteobacteria bacterium
ACCTTATTCAAAGTTCGATGTTGGACGTTCGATGTTCATCTTTTAAATCCGCCCGGAGGGCGCTAATTTATTGTCGTCCAGGGGAGGGCAAATAAATATTTATTTAACCTTGATTTCAATTTCTTTCTTCACGGCCTCTTCCGCTTTCGGTACGGTCACCTTTAAGACGCCCTTATCAAAAGTTGCTTCCACCTTATCACCTTTGACGGATGTCGGCAGTTGAAAGGAACGCTGGAATGATCCGGCGTATCGCTCAATAAAATGGTGGTGCTCGTCCTTTTCTTCCTCCTCTCTTTTCTTCTCCCCCTTTATAATGAGGAGATCACCGGACAGGCTCACGCTTACGTCCTTTGCATCCAGACCTGGAAGCTCAGCTTTCACAATAAAGTTTTTCCGGGTCTCCGAGATATCCACGGAAGGTAGCCATTCCTCTGTAAACGTTCCCATAGACGGTGTTTCGCGAAAAAAACGATTCCAGAGTTTTTCCAGGTCCTTACGCGATGAACTAAGTGCTCCAAACGGTCTCCATGGTATTAATTCCATAATATTACCTCCATCTTTTGCGCCCTCCCCGGGCGACAATAAATTATGGCGAGAATAAATCTCATTCTCTGTTTTTCAACAGTGAAAGGTTGTTCATGCTCTTTATAGTCAGTGATTCACCATCTATAAGCAAGGGAAAAAATTTTGAGACCGAAGATGGTTCCGGATACCTGTTTTCGTTTAGGTGAAAAACTTTTAGATTCATCGATATACCTTCACCGACCTCATCATATATTCAAACGTCATGGTCTTTCCCTCCGGTTCAGGTTCAAGAACCACTCCCAATTTCCATCAGCAATCCGTGCGGGTTAATTAAATATCTCCGCCAAAAATTGCATTTTTATCGGTGATAAGGTTATGCATTCCCATGATCTGATACATTCTCAGGAGTGAAATAAGGCAACTGAGTGTTGATTCAGCTCCCTGGTTCTCATTGACGCCATCCGGTTGAAGGCCGTCGTAGCACCCACCTGTTTCAAAATCATACAGGGCAACATTGAGGTCATTTCGGCCAAGAAACCATCCCAGGCAGCGCTGGGCCTCTTGAAACCATCTTGCGTCCTCTGTTGCGATGTAAACATCAATACAGGCATCAATAAGGCTCATGGCCTCTATGGGTTGCTGATCAAAGTTTGCCTTTTCACCCCCCCGTGCATACCATCCCAAGTTCCCGACGACGGATAGATGCCCATCTTCGGCGGTTTGTATCCGGAGGAGCCATTCAAGCATGCGCGTCCCTGCCTCGAACATCTCAGGATTCGGTATCCACTGGCCTGCCAGTATCATTGCATGGGGAATTTTTGCATTGGCATAGGTTAGTGTGTCTTCACACCACGGCCACCCTTCACCGCAGTTGTCCTTAAAAAGGTGCAACAATTTTTCCGCCAGTTCCGTCCTGAGCCTACGGACTTGCGAATCTCCACCGTATTTGTTGAGATAGGCGTCAAGACCGATAACGCTGAATGCCCAGGACCGAGGCGAACCGAAGGTCTCCAGGCGAACAAGCCCATCATGAAATAAACGCATGGCCATATTGCGGATACCGTCGTTCGGAGCATACTTGACCGCTATGCCGAGCGCCCAGATGGCCCTCGCATGGGAATCTTCGCTGCCTTCATCCTCCAGCCATCGCCTGTCGTAAGAAAGAAAATTTCTGAACCCGTCATTTTCCGGATTGAAGGCAAAGTGGAGAAAGGCAAGATATTTTTTTAGAATCGGGAGGATCGTTTTGTCTTTACGCAGTGAGTAATAAATGCACAGGGCAATAAGTGCTCTTGCATTGTCATCGATACAGTAACCGTGATTCAGGTTCGGAACATTGTACGCGGCATGCTGAAGGATGCCTGTGTCATCCGTCATGGTCTTCAGATGAAAAAGATCTATCTCGGGAAGTTCGTCCAGAACCTTGTGTTCTTGCCGGGCTGTTGTCAGATCTCCGGGTATTTTCCTCCGGAGTTTACAAACCTCCGAGATTAGATCCAGGTGGCCCCGCGCCACTTCCTCAAAAATCATTGATCTTCCATATTGATATGCCCGCGAGCGCATCTCGTCCCGTTCCTGATTGTTTTCCAGAAGTCTCATGATTTCCAGCGCCATCGCGTCAGGATCGTTAAAGGGGACCAGTTTTCCACGTCCCTCCCCCAGGGCTTCTTTTGCATACCAGAAGGGTGTTGAAACAATTGCGGCGCCAACGCCGATGGCATAGGCGAGCGTGCCGGAAGTGATCTGCTCCTTCTCCAAATAGGGTATGGCATAGACCTTTGCGCTCTGGAGATACCGCATTAAGGTTTCATCCGATACGAACTGATTGCGAAACAGGATGTGGTCCTGGATACCCATTTGGTTTGCCAGTTGCTGGAGGCCGTGCCGGTAGGCATCGCCCGCAATTTCTTTAACATGGGGATGGGTTTGCCCCAAAATCAGGTATACGATTTCGGGGAATTTATCAATGATGGCGGGCATTGCCTTGATCACGTTCTCGATCCCCTTGCTGGGGCCAAGGAGTCCGAAGGTCAGTATCATATCTTTGCTGTTAATACCGAAAAAATTGTTATCCTTACCCGGCTTTCCAAATGAAGCGTTCGGGATTCCGTGGGGGATAAATGAAATTTTATTCTCCGGTACGCCATAGAGATGAACAAGCAGTTCTTTCGCCTTATGGCCCATGACCAGCAAGCGATCGGAAAGCCGGGCTATTTCTTTGATGATGACCTTTTGCCCGCGGGTGGGTTCTCTGACGACGGTGTGGAGGTTGGTAATGACCGGCATACGCAAGGCCTTCAGCATATAAAGGATATACGATCCGTCCTCCCCGCCGAATATACCGAATTCGTGCTGTAAAATGGCAACGTCATACCGATTGGCATTAAGGAAATCAGCAACCCAGTAGTAATCCGCCTGAACATTCGCCCGGACACTGAATTTAACGCGGTCGGGATAGTCATATCCTTCGGGTATGTCGTCCATGGCGACCACGATAAGGTCGGCATTCTTTCCCATCTCCAAAGCAAGTGCATTAGAGAGGTTGGTGGTATAGGTGGCAATTCCGCACCGGCGCGGCAGATAGTTTCCGATGACCGATATCCTTGATGCCTTGGCGTTTTTCTTATTTTCCATCATGCGATATGTATTTCCTCCGTTCTTTGGGTGTTTCCTGCCGGATCAGGCTTTTTTCATAAAATCCAATAATTCTCCGACCGGAATAGAGGCAAACCCCGATTTGGTATCGGACATCCCGTAGGGTACGATCAAACTCCCATTATGAATGATTGAACCACAGGTATAAACCACATTGGGCACATAGCCATCGCGTTCTTCCACATTGGGAGTAATGAGAGGCTCAGGCAGCCGCCCGATTATCTTTGTTGGGTCGTCCAGGTCTAAAAGCAGGGCGCCGATGGTGTATTGCCTCATAGGCCCTACACCGTGCGTCAACAGGATCCATCCCTCCTCGGTTTCCACGGGGGAACCGCAATTCCCGACCTGAACAAACTCCCATGGTTTGGAGGGTTCCTGTATAATACGGGATTTTTGCCAAAAATGCATGTGGTCTGAAAACATGATGCGATTGTTTTCTCCATCCTGCCTGGAGGCCATAACAAATTTTCCATTGATGCGCCTCGGGAAGAGGGCCATTCCCTTGTTCTGGACGGCCTTACCGTTGAGGGTACGGATTTTAAAAGTGACGAAATCCTTTGTTTGAATCAGTTGGGGCAAAATAGTGCGACCGTTGTATGCCGTGTATGTCGCGCAATAGGTGGCATCGCCATTGTCATCAACAAAGCGCACAAACCTGGCATCTTCGATCCCCATGCTCTCATTCTCCGAGACGGGGAAAATCGCCCTTGCGGATATCTTGTGATCCGGGCTGAATTTTACTTCGTAGTTGGATTTGGCAACCCAGGAAACAATGTCGAGCGTTTCGGTCTGCATCGGATCCGTGAAGATCCGTTTCTTCAGGAGCTGCGTTATTTGATGCTTTCCCTGCTCATAAGTAAATTCCGGGGGTAATCTTCCAAACAAGTAAGTGGTTATTTCATTGCAGGCATTCATTTCATTCAGTTTCAACTGAAACAGGTGTTTGTCAAAGGTCGGGTTTAATTGGATTTCAGGCGTTTCAACAAAATTGCTGATCGTATCCAGCGAAATGTTATTATTCACATCAATCGTTCCGCTCCTGAATTCAATGGAGGATATGTGTCCTTCTCCCACCGCCCGGAAGCTCATAATGAACCGGATGCATCCCTTGGGAAGGTCGGTCTGGTCCGGATGCAATACAATAGAAGGGTTAAAGAGCGCTGCCGATTCAATGGAATATTCCATGGTAAAGTATGCGCCCATCAATGCCCGTTTTTGGTCGGATATTGCAACGCCTTCGGGAATGAGTTTTTGGATCTTTTGAAAATTCCTTTCAAAAATCAGCCCGATATTCCGGTGTCTCTCCGAGAAATTCGTCAGCACCTGTTCAAACAGCCCGGAGGTTTTTTCTTCCGGTAAATCCAAAATACGCTCAATAATTTTTTTGATGCGGTCATCATCGCCGGGGAGATAGGAACGCGCTATTATCCTCGCAGTGTCTTTGATATATCTCCCTCTTTTTCTTAGAACTCTTGACTCTATAGTCATCTTATCCCTCTTTACAAATTTACATGGGCGGTCTGGAATCATTTAAACATAGTTCCACCAAATCAGAAATATCGGCTGTACCCACGCACATTACGGTGTCGGCGCCGCCCCAGTACACCTTGACCGTGCCGTCTTCTTCAGGGACCGCCCCACAGGTGAAGACCACGTTGGGGACATAGCCGGTCAACTCCCATGGGTCATGGGGTTGAAGAATCCACGGGTCGGAAACGCCTATGATGGTGGACGGATCTTTTAAATCATGGAGGGCAACCCCCAGGCGATACACCGCCCCCGCCATGGTTTGAAAAACGCCATGGTAGATATGGAGCCATCCGCTGTCGGTCCTGAATGGGGGCGCACCGGGTCCCACCTTCAATTCATCCCAGTGATACCGGAGCGGTTTCATAATAACCTTTGAATCTCCCCAGTGGACAAGATCGGGGGAATATGAAATCCAGATGGACCAGGGAATTATCTCGGTATGGGGCCTGTCAAGCCGGACGTATTTGTCCTGAAATTTTTCCGGGAAAATAACGACATTTCTCATGTCTGCCTGGCTTATAAGCGCTATGCGCTCTATCCGCTTAAAATCCCGGGTGCGTGCAAGCGCAATCCGGGTCCCATGCCGTGAAT
>JAGHDR010000239.1 GCA_021159825.1 Deltaproteobacteria bacterium
ACCTAATAGTTAACCATGCGCCAGGATAGCTAAAACTAAACAGTATTGATAACAAATCATCATAAGATTGCAAGAGATTTTATGACAGTTGAATTGGATATGGACTTGGATGAAATCAGACCCTCTGTGATACATTTACATCTTCCCATGCCCTATTTTTTGTCTTGCTTCACTTCGACCTTGCGTTTTTCGAGGAAATCGGTAGATTCAAGACACAGCATAAAAAGGTTCACTGTTAGACCGGGCTTATTTTTAAACCATAGCGATGAGGGTCCCGATGAATTCAAAACCTTACCTATCAGACGATGAGTCAAAGCAACTCCCCACCGACCAGGTCCTTGAAGTGCTGGGAACGACCCGCGAGGGCTTGTCTTCCCATGAAGCGGCGCGACGTCTCGCCGAAACAGGGCCCAACGCCCTCGAGGAAAAAAAATCCAACCCACTGTTGAAATTCCTGGGTTACTTCTGAGGGCCCATTCCCTGGATGATCGAAATCGCGGCGATCCTTTCTTTGGCTACCGGAGATCAAAAGGATTTTTTCATCATCGCGGCCATGCTGATTTTCAATGGTCTCATCGGTTTCTGGCAGGAAAACAAGGCCGCCAATGCCTTGGAGGCCCTGAAAGGTCAGCTGGCGCTCAAGGCGAGGGTCATTCGTGATCGGAAATGGCAGGAGATCAACGTCGCCGATCTGGTTACGGGCGATGTAATCCGGCTGCGGTTGGGCGATATTATCCCGGCGGACTGCAAGCTCATGGATGGCGATTACATCAGCATCGATCAGGCGGCTCTCACCGGAGAATCCCTGCCGGTGAACAAAAAGCCCGGCGACATTGCCTATTCGGGCTCCGTGGCCAAGCAGGGAGAGATGGTGGCCGTAGTCACCGCAACCGGAGGCAACACGTTTTTCGGCCGCACCGCCAAGCTGGTGGCCTCAGCCGGCGCCCGATCCCACTTTCAACAGGCGGTCTTGCGCATCGGCAACCTTCTGATTGTCACCGCACTGGTCCTGGCGGTCTATCTGGTTGCCGTCGAGATCTACCAGCAGCAGCCCTTCCTGGATGTGCTCCGCTTCGTGCTCATCCTGGTAATCGCATCCATCCCGGTGGCAATGCCCGCGGTTCTGTCCATTACCATGGCCCTGGGCGCGCTGGACCTGTCCAAAAAGAATGCCATTGTTTCGAAATTGGAGTCCATTGAGGAGATGGCCGGCGTTGATATCCTTTGCTCGGACAAAACCGGAACCCTCACGAAAAATCAGTTGACCCTTGGAGATCCGGTATTATTCGCGACCGCCGACAACCCTTCGCTCATCCTTGCCGGAAGCCTCGCCTCGAAAGAGGAGAACCGGGACGCAATGGATCTGGCAGTGATCAAAGGCCTTAAAGACCGTAAATTATTCGACACCTACCAACAGACGGACTTTGTGCCCTTTGATCCCATCGGCAAGCGCACCCAGGGAACTGCCGTGGGTCCGGACGGAGTGACCCGGTATTACACCAAGGGAGCGCCTCAAATTATCCAGGCACTCTGTGGTCTCACTGGAAACGATGAAAAACGCGCTGCCGATGCAGTCGACGCACTGGCCGCAAGGGGGTTCCGTACCCTGGGGGTGGCCGATTCCGGTGATGGGAAAATCTGGCGATTTCTCGGCATCCTGCCGCTCTACGACCCACCGCGGGACGACTCCAGGGAAACCATTCTACAGGCCTATGAACACGGCTTGGAGGTGAAGATGGTGACCGGCGATAACGTGGCCATCGCTCGCGAAATTTCCGGACAACTGGGCATGGGCCGTAACATCCGGCCGGCTCGGGAGCTGGTCGGCAAAGACGACGATCCGGATCATCTGACCCCGGCCCAGGCTGAACAGATCAGGAAGACCGACGGTTTTGCAGAAGTTTTCCCGGAGCACAAATACGCCATCGTCAAAGCACTGCAGGAGCGCGGCCATATCGTTGCCATGACCGGCGACGGCGTCAACGATGCACCGGCCTTGAAGCAGGCGGATGTGGGCGTTGCGGTCTCAGGCGCCACTGACGCGGCGCGGGCGGCCGCGGCGATCATCCTGACGGATCCGGGACTTTCGGTAATCATCAGGGCGGTGGAGTCGGCGCGACAGATTTTTGAGCGAATGACGAGCTACACCACCTACCGCATCGCCATGACGATCGACATCATGTTTTTCGTGGTTATCGCCATGACCCTTTTTCAAAACTTTCGCCCGCTGACCCCGGTGATGATCGTCATTCTGGCCCTGCTGGACGATATCCCCATTATGACCATCGCTTACGACAACGCCAAAATCAGCCGAACACCGGTCAGGTGGGACATGCGCCGGATTTTGAGTGTCTCGTTGATCCTGGGGTTGCTGTCGGTGATTCAGTCCAGTGGATTGCTCTATGTGGGCTGGCAGTTTCTCCATGCAGCTGCCGCGGACCTGCCTTCCTGGCTGCCTCACTTCAATCAGAGTCACCTGCAGACCGCTATGTTTTTGCAGTTGGTCGTGGGCGGGCATCTGATGCTGCTGCTGGCCCGATCATCCGGATTCTTCTTGAAACCACCTCTGCCTTCGTGGATTCTAATGGTGGCCATCCTCGGCACCCAGATCTTTGCGAGTCTGTTGTGCCGGTACGGCTGGCTCGACCTGGTGCCGGCCATCTCCTGGCAACTGATCGGGCTGGTCTGGGTCTATAACCTCATATGGTTGCTGGTCCTTGATGTGGTAAAGATCGGCATTTATCAGTTTCTTTCCAACCGGCATCCGGCCCAGAAAACGTTCCTGGAAACCCTTGCCCAACCCCTGCATCCCGGTGGGCGTTAGGCCCTTAGGGCCGATTAACTTACAACATGTTGTAAAAGAAACAATTGATGTGGACTGCCCCGAAGGGGCCACTTTTTCCGGGTGTAGTCTCAGAAAAAGCATAGGCCCTTATCACCTAAAACCCTGCCACGAAAAACAAGAGGTTTTTTTGACAGATTTTTAGATCATCATCAAATGCGGCTTTTCAGCGTTTTTGCTGCCGGTAGTTTTTTAACATTTTCGGTTATGGCGTAGCTCGCCTTAGAAATCTGCGGACGCAAAGATGGGGCCTTATTCAGGAAATGGGGAAGGTCATGAGATATCTCAACCTTCGGTGCGCCTGTATGAATGATGATATCACACATTTTATTTGGGTTGGCATGCATAGCAGATATCGCAAGGTTACATAATGCCAAAATCTGGTCTATAGTCCGCAGGATTTTGGGCCATAAGTTGCATTTACCTTGCTATTACGTACAAAGGTGCTTAGAATGCGGTATCAATTAGATCCTGCGGTAAATTGCGGGGGGGTTTCTTTCTGTAGTGATTATCCGTTTGTTAAGCGTTATCATCCTTCAGTTTGTAACGTTGAAATTTTTCGAAAGGAGGATAAGATTATGACAAATGGAACTGTTAAGTGGTTTAATGACCAAAAAGGCTTTGGATTTATTGAGCAGGAAGATGGACCGGATGTATTTGTTCACCATTCAGCAATCAATGCGGATGGCTTTAAGTCCCTCAGTGAAGGTGCGCGCGTACCCTTTGACATTGAGCAAGGGGCAAAAGGTCTGGCTGCTGTCAATGTAACCGTTGTCTAACCTGCTTTTTGAGGCAATTAAAGGTATCTCCTGTGAAAGGGGGATGCCTTTTTTA
>JAGHDR010000093.1 GCA_021159825.1 Deltaproteobacteria bacterium
GTTTCCCTATGCCGGCGGGTACAAAATCAAAAATTTAGGCAAAAAAAATGATAAAAAAGCTTGACAAGAAAACGATCATGTGAAAGTTATGGTTATCTTCTAAAATTAGAGACTTCTACCTTGACAAGATACACCTTACGGCCTTACGGCCTTTTATCGGCGCGGAGGAAGTGAAGGCATGGCTTGGGGGTTTAGTAAATACCCCGGGTTATGCCTTTTTTTATGGATATTCCATAATGGCGTCGGGTTTCGGATTTTAACGTGAAATTGTGTGGGGGAGATAGTATGGAAAATTTGATTACAATGTATAGCAGGACCACCTTGGACAAGACTCCGCAATTTGGATTGGCCTGCATGAGCAGAAGCAGGAACACGGGGAAGGCAACTTTACCGCTGCGCATGGCCCGAGAAGGAGAACGGGTCAGAATTATTTCATTGAACGGTGGAAGGGGCTTTCATGACCGGCTTGCCGGCCTGGGTCTACGCATCGGAGAGCAGGTGGAGATCATACAAAATCGTATGGATGGTAAATTATTGCTCGGCCACGAGGGCACCCGCCTTTTTTTAGGAGGCGGCATGGCCCATAAAATCCAGGTGGTCGCTATAGAAAGAGGAGGAGACAAATGAAAGCAACACTGCAAGACATGACGGTGGGTGAGACCTGCACGGTTGCCGGTTACGCCAAAGGCGTATCCGTCTATCGGGAAAAGCTGCTGGCCATGGGTCTGACCCGTGGCACGACAATCACCGTCGAGCGTATCGCTCCCATGGGAGATCCGGTGGAAATTCAGGTGCGGGGATTTGCGCTGTCGCTCAGGAAGGATGAAGCATCCGCATTGATGGTGGAAAGGGGGAGACAATCATGAGTAACCATGTGATCGGTGTTGTGGGAAACCCCAACTGTGGCAAAACGACCCTGTTTAATGCCCTGACCGGGACCAAACAGCGGGTGGGCAATTGGCCGGGCGTTACCGTAGACCGTAAATCCGGTGAATATACCTACGCCGGTAAAAAAATCGAGGTAGTGGATCTTCCAGGTATCTATTCGCTCTCGGCAGCCTCGCTGGATGAAGAGGTGGCCAGGGATTATATTCTTTCCGGAGAGGCGGACCTGATCGTCTATATTATTGATGCTTCCAATTTGGAGCGTAATCTTTATCTGACTGTCCAGCTCTTGGAGATGCGGGTGCCCCTGGTGCTGGCCTTGAACATGATGGACATGGCCAAAGATCGGCGGATTGAAATCGATATTCCATTGCTGAGCCAGCAGCTGGGTTGTCCGGTTGTTTCTCTGGTGGCCTCGAAAGGAGAAGGGCTTGATGAACTGCAGTCGGAAATCAATCGCTGCGCGCAAGCAAAATCCGTTTCAGAACTTCAAGTGGACTATCCCGTGGAACTTCAGGAAGCGGTGGATGCGCTGGTTCCGCTTGTGCGGGACGCGGCTTTGTATAAAAAAGTGAATTCACGCTATGCGGCGGTGAAGTTGCTGGAAGGCGATGAATGGGTCGGTTTATTGGCGAGCAGCGAGGCCTTAAATATGCGTGACGACTATCTCAAAAAAATTGAAGACAGGCTTAATGAAGAAGCCGATATTCTGCTGGCCGACAGCCGCTACGGATTGATCAACCGGCTGACTCAAAATGCGGTTGATAAGGGAAATCGAGTCAGCAAAACGCTATCTGACAAGATTGATCGTATCGTACTAAACCGCGCAACAGGAATTCCCATCTTCCTGATTGCCATGTATCTGATGTTTATGGTGACGATCAATATCGGCGGCGCGTTTATCGATTTTTTCGATATTTTCGCCGGCACTATCTTTGTGGACGGTTTTGGTGAGCTGCTCGCAGCCATGGGATCGCCCGAGTGGCTCAAGGTGATTCTTGCCGGTGGCATCGGCGGCGGCATCCAGACCATCGCTACCTTTATTCCGCCCATCGGTTTCATGTTTTTGTTCCTCTCATTTCTGGAAGACTCCGGCTATATGGCCCGGGGTGCCTTTGTCATGGATCGTTTCATGCGGGTGATCGGTCTGCCCGGTAAATCTTTTATCCCCATGCTGGTGGGATTCGGATGCAACGTGCCTGCCATTATGGCTACGCGCACCCTGGAAAATCAACGCGACCGCATACTGACCATCATGATGAATCCGTTCATGTCCTGCGGGGCGCGCTTGCCGGTCTATGCACTGTTTGCCGCTGCATTTTTTCCGGTGGGTGGCCAGAATCTGGTTTTCGGACTGTACCTGATAGGCATCGGCTTTGCCGTTCTTACCGGGCTTGTTTTGAAAAACACCATGCTCAAGGGTGAAATCACGCCTTTTGTGATGGAGCTGCCACCTTACCACATGCCAACGGTGAAAGGGGTGCTTCTGCGAGCCTGGGATCGACTCAAAACCTTCATCTTTCGTGCAGGAAAGATCATCATCCCGGTGGTGGTGATTTTGAGTTTTCTGAACTCCATGGGTACTGACGGTTCTTTCGGCCATGAAGACAGTGATAATTCTGCCTTGAGCGCAATCGGAAAATCCATCACCCCGGTGTTTACCCCCATGGGACTGACCAAAGAAAACTGGCCGGCCACAGTAGGGATCTTTACCGGCATCTTTGCCAAAGAAGCGGTGGTAGGCACTCTGGATGCCATGTACACACAGATAAGTGCCGCCGAAGTCGAAGAAACCGAGGAAGAAGCCTTTGATTTCTGGGACGGCATCAAGGCGTCTTTTGCTACCATACCTGAAAACCTGGCCGGGGTGGCGGACACCCTGCTTGATCCCCTCGGTTTATCCGTGGGGAATGTGAGCACGATGGAAACCGCCGCCGAGGAGCAGGATGTCAGCGTGGGGACCTTCGGTGCCATGGTGCGCCTGTTTGACGGCAAAATAGGGGCCTTTGCCTATCTCCTTTTTATTTTGCTCTATTTCCCATGCGTGGCCGCCATCGCCGCCGTCTATCGCGAAACCAATTTACTGTGGACA
>JAGHDR010000160.1 GCA_021159825.1 Deltaproteobacteria bacterium
CCGATGCATTGATCCGAAGAAGCAGAAAGCGAATCCCATAAAGGATCGTCATCGGCCAGCCATCCCAGTTCTCCACGGTCCCCGAACGGGGTTGTTTCAAGCCATGCCTCAAGCCTTTGTTGGACACCGGCCAGAGCCGTTTTCAAAAGGGATTGCTGCTGAAAGTGCTGGTGATATTTATGCAGACAGAGATAGTTTTTTCGACCCTTCATGATCACGGCGTCGATGCTCAATCCCGTGGCTTTTTTGAGAAGAGGGATGTCTTTTTTGTAGATCTGTTCTTGAAGGTTTTTGGTGCCGGTGGAAACAACGGTTTTTTTTCCGCTCAGTAACACCGGAACGAGATACCCAAAGGTTTTCCCCGTCCCCGTCCCCGCCTCTACAATGACAGATGATTGTTCGCGGAAGGCTTTTTCGATGAGAAGCGCCATTTCCAGTTGAGAGGGACGGACTTCAAAACCGTCGATGCGCCGGCTTAACATGCCGTCCGGGCCCAGAATATCTTCACTGGTGGGGGATGCGTGGGTCATGGCGCGAATATAATGGTTTGAAAGCGGAAGCGTCAATGGAAAAGGCACCATTTCCTTTCCAGGGAACCTGATAAGGAATCCTTGACAATTTCTCTAGGATTTAAGAGCATTGATTCCGGCGGGTACTTTCAACCCCGGAAAGCAGAATGATGTATGGTTTTGAATTTAATGAAAATGGAAAGGAGTCAAAAGTGGCCAATTTTTTATTTGTGTTAAGTCAGGACGACAATGAGAAGGCGACAAGGTGTTTTCAATTCGCTAAAATTGCCCATTCAAAAGGGCATGCCGTAAATGTTTTTATGATAGACGGTGGTGTAATGTGGGCCAATAATGAAAGAGATTTCATGCAAAAGACGGGAACAGGGGATTGCCCAAATGATTATTTCCCCTACCTGGTAGAAAATGAAGTTCCCTTTGGCGTCTGAATCCCCTGCGCCAAAAATCGTCAGGTTGACGAATCAAAATTCTTTTCGAACATGATTATGGACGGTGCACCCCATTTGATTGATATGGCTGCGGAAGCCAAAGTCTTTAATTTTTAAGCGATACAGGGAGCTTTTGGCAATGGGCACCCCCACAAAACCGGCGCCGGGGGAACAAACGGCAGGTTCGGAAGCATATCAGGGAGCAGGCCGCTCCTGCGCTTCGGTTTGATTTTCTTTTTCAAAAATTTCATCGAGTTTCACTTCAATGGGAAAAATGCTTAATCTCAAACGCTCATCCCAATTGAATATCTCGGGCGATCCGTATTGCCCCTCTTCCAGTACATACCGTTCCACATACTCCCTTTCAGGAAACACAATCAGGTATTCCTTCACACCGGATTGTTCATAAAGCCGCTTCTTTTCTCTTCTATCCTTTACCTCGGTACCGGGAGAAACGACTTCGACAATCAAATCAGGCGCCCCCTGAATGTTATTCTCTGTAATCTTTCCCCCATCACAGACAATAAATACATCCGGTTGAACCACACTATACGCATCCAGGACCACATCCGTCGGGGCGATGCCGGTATAGCATGGGTTTTCCGGATGTGTTTTAAAATTCAGAAAAAAATTCCCCACGATATTCTGGTGTTTTATTCTCGGCGCCGGACTCATGTCGTACAAAATGCCGTCTATGATCTCCCATTTCTCATCATCCGACCATTCCTGGTAATCTTCGACGGAATAGCGTCGCTGCTTCTTGATTGCTTGAGCCATTCGCGTTCATCCTCCATTTGGCACGCAGGTAAAAACCTTATTTTCATTGAAATTTCAGTTCACTATTCATACTATCCACCATTATGGGTTGAGGTCAATTCATTTCTCTATTTCAAAGGGTGCCAAGATCGCGGAAATTTACGAAGGAGACAAAGAGGTGGTAAAGATAATCATCATTCTTACCCTATTTTCCAACAGTTTTTCCTTGACTTTCCCTCCCTTTCAAATATTATTCTGACCGTATCGCTGGTCCATTATCAAAAACCCTGACCCATTTACCAGAGGTTTTCATATGGAGCATCCCCTCAAAACCTGCTTTTTCACCTCCCGGCAGGACCTACTTTCCCTGCTGGGAGCGTAAATCTTCATCACGGATTTGGAAATTTAGAAAGCGCAACGCCCGGAATCTGAAGCGAAAATAAGCTTGCACTCAAAATCGAGATCACCAAAGCGCAAGCCGGTACCCCATTTAATGCAACACAAGAGACAAAGGCAGGGTTTCTCTTTAAATGAAATAATTATGGAGTTCCGTCCGAACGTCCCCCAATTTTTAGCACTAGCGAATCGGTGAAGTCCAACCGATATTTTTTCAACCCGTATATCGGAGGTGCGTTATGCTGGGTACTGTGGAACTTGTTACGTTTGGTATTCAGGCGGGCGTCAAACTGGCGCGCACGGGACGTAAAGTCTATGTCGAGAACAACATTTCCCGGCACTGGTTCAGTTGAATAGGCAAAAAGATGTACCCCACCAGGTTATGCCTTATAAAACAGTTGCTTATGCCAACCATCGCGCCTCGTGGAAAGGTGCCCTAACCCATTGATATAATTGAACCACCTATTCAACTGAACCAGTGCCCGTACACCTCAGAAGCGGCAGGTTGAAGGAAAAGAGATATTGATCTTCGAGGTTGGAATCGGAAAGAGCCAATAGCATTTCGGATTTCTCCGTTCCCACGCCGGCGCGTGGGAACGAGAAAACCCTATTTGGCTTTTTTTGATTTCTGAGCCTTCTCAATTTTTGCCCAGGTGTCCCGCAGTGAAACGGTTCTGTTGAAGACCGGATTTCCCGGGGAAGAATCCACCGGATCCACACAGAAATATCCCAACCTCTCGAACTGAACCCGGCTGCCGGAAGAAATATCTTTCAGGCCGGGTTCCACACGACATGAATTCAGCACTTCCAGCGAATCCTTGTTCAGCAGGTCGGTGAACTCGGGTGCCGCCTTTTTATCTTCATCGGGTGTCAACATAAGATGATTGTAAAGGCGCACCTGAACCTCAAGGGCGTGGGCAGCCGAAACCCAGTGAATGGTGCCTTTGACCTTGCGCCCGTCCGGAGAACTCCCCCCCTTTGTTTCCGGATCGTAGGTGCAGTGAAGCACCTTGATTTCGCCGGTTTTTTCATCCTTATCCACGCC
>JAGHDR010000067.1 GCA_021159825.1 Deltaproteobacteria bacterium
ACTTCGACGGCTCAATCGATGAATGGTATGGGCAACAAGCTCTTTGCCGGTTCCGTTCTCCCCGGAGATGAGGACCCAGGCATTGGTGGGGGCAACAATTCGGATCTGCTCCTTCAGTTCTGCCATTGTCCTGCTCTTCCCCACGATGTGATGCTTTTTCATCTCCTTTTCTTTCAGGAAATGAACTTCTTCCGTCAGACGGGAGTGCGCCAGCGCGTTATTAATGGAGACCAGCAGTTTTTCCAGGGACAGGGGTTTTTCAATATAGTCATAGGCCCCCACTTTGGTCGCTTTAACCGCCGTTTCGATATTGCCGTGTCCCGACATCATAATAACCTGTAGCGCCGGGTAGAGGTCCTTTATTTTTTCAAGGGTTTCAATCCCGTCCAGTCCCGGCATCCATATGTCCAACAGGACCAGATCAGGCATCACTTCTTCAACCTTCCCCAACGCCTCAAGGCCGCTTTCAGCGATGGCAACGTCAAATCCCTCATCTGTAAGAATACCTTCCAGGGATTGCAGGATGCTGGTTTCATCATCGACCACAAGGATTGTTTTGCTCATCTTACCGGCCTCCCAGTCTTATCTGGAACAACCCATCATCCCGGCGGCGATTCGGGCGGTCCTTTCAGACGCCCCTCCCCTACCCAGATTTTCTTTTACCGTCCGAAGTTTACAAATTGTCTTCTGTCGTAATTCACCGTCCGTCAAAAAGCTTTTTCCGGCCATGGCCAACCCTTCCGGGGTCACATCATCCTGAATCAGCTCGGGTGCCACGCCCTCCCCCGCCACCAAATTCACCAGACCGAGATAGGGCACTTTAATGACCCGCTTTCCAACCTCGTACGTCAAACGTTTCGCTTTATAAATCACCACCATGGGAACATTCATAATGGCCGCATCCAGTGTGGCGGTCCCCGAGGTCACAAAAGCCAGATGACACGGGTTCAATGCACCATAAATACCTTCATGATAAATTTCGATATCCAGTTTGGTGTTCTTAATGAAACGTAAAAGCCAATCTGAAGAAATGGTCTCCGCAAGCGGCAAAACAAAACGAATATGGGGATATTCGGCTTTCAGAATTTCACCGGCCCTGAGCATAACGGGCAAGAGGTTCAAAATCTCTTCCCTTCGACTGCCGGGAACCAGTCCAACCACCGGATTGTTGATTGTTGATTGTTGATTGTTGATTGTTAAATGGGGAGATTCCTTTCCCATTTTTTCAAAAGCGTCTATCAAGGGGTGCCCCACATAATCCACATCAATCCCGCTTTTCTCAAAAAAAGGTTTCTCAAAGGGCAGAATGACCGCCATTCTATCCACCCGTTTTGCGATCTTCTTAACCCGGCCACGCCGCCATGCCCATACCTGGGGACTAATATAGTAAAGAACCGGAACATTCAGTTTTTTGGCGATTCGAGCCATATGGAGGTTGAAACCGGGATAATCGATCAAAATCAAAAGATCGGGGCGGTGAAGTTTAAGAATGGACTTGAGGATATTGGCAGCCTTTACATGAATGCGAAACTTTCCGAAGATCTCCGCTAAACCGACCACGGCCATATCCTCGGACTTAAGGAACCGCGTTACACCCGCCCGTGCCATGTTGTTCCCCCCGATTCCGCTAAACACGGCTTCGGGGCATATCCGTTTGATGGCATGGACCAGATTGGCGCCATGTAAATCAGCGGAGGCTTCCGCCGCCACCAGGAGGACCTGTTTACGATCCCGCTTATGTACAGATGGGCTCGAAATTCTGACAGCCTCGCTCGATCTGATGGATGATACTCAAGGCGATGCTCAAGGCATTCCGCCCATCCTCTCCTGTCACGATCGGATCAGAACCACTTTTGACGGCGTTTACAAAGGAAGAAATTTCATCGGCCAGCGGATCGCTCGCATCATATATTTCTTTACTGGTGGTAACTTCAGGAAAATCGTTGGCATCTCTGGTTGTGGAATCCAGCTTAATGGCGGTGAGCCGGCGTTTTCCGCAATCAGCCGAAAAATAGGCATCCGGCTGGAACACGCGTATTTTTCGCAGCATTTTTCCTGAAACACGGCTGGCGGTCAAATTTGCCACAGTCCCGTCCTCAAAAATGAGGCGAACATTGGCGATGTCCGTCTTTTTCGTAATAACGGGCATTCCGACGGCATGGACCTCTTTTACGTTGCTCCGGACCAGGTGAAGGATAATATCCAGATCGTGAATCATCAAATCAAGCACCACGTCCACATCCAGTCCCCGCGTCGTAAAAAGATTCATCCGGTGAGCTTCAAAAAAAACAGGCTTCTTGAGCAGGGGTTCCAGCTTTTTGATGGCCGGATTAAATCGCTCAACCAGCCCGACCTGCAGCACCAAATTCCGCTTACGGGCCATATGAATCAGTTTGTCCGCTTCTTTCAGATCGTAGGTTATGGGTTTTTCAATGAGCATGTGAACATTGTTTGCCAACACATCTTTTGCCACCTCAAAATGCATCTCGGTGGTGACGGCCAGGCTCACAGCATCCACCTGGCTCAAGACGCGAGAATGATCATCGTGAGCGACCGTATCATATCGGCGGGCGATTTCCTGTACGCGCGTTCCATCCACGTCCACAACACCCACAAGTTCTACTTCAGGCATGGCCTTAT
>JAGHDR010000078.1 GCA_021159825.1 Deltaproteobacteria bacterium
CCCACCATTTCGTTCTGGCCGGCTGCCATCCTTTTTATGTGGGCCAAAGGCGCCACCTGGGAAACGCTTTTGGAAGTGGTTTCAGTGGGTGAGGGAGATCTGGCTTCCCTGATCATGAGAACCTCTGATCATTTAAGACAGGTGGCGGCGCTCAGGGAAACCCATCCCGAGTTGGCTGATACCGCCGTTCGAGGCACTGCACTGATCCTTCGGGAGCCGGTTTATCTTTTCTAAGGGTCTCGGAAAAAAATAAATACGCCAGATTGCGCCGTATTTTGGTTCGTATGCAAGGCGCATCCACCTGTGCATATTTGTGGATATGTGCTGGTGGATGCAACGCAGCAGACGGACCAAAGGACAAGCCAGATGGTGTATTTATTTTTTCCCCGAGGCCCTAAGAGGGGACATCTCACCATTTAAATATTTGACCATCATGGATGAAGTTTAAAAGTTGAAAACGTCCCTCTCTCTGTCCTGTTAATCATGTTCCTTTACGTCAAACTCCGGCAGGCTTTCCACCTGGTCCTTGTCGATTTTAAGGTATACATCGCCGTCTTCATAACGGTCAATCTGTTTGACGGGCACCGCAATATCCTTTTTGCCCCACAGGTGGCCTTCCACCAGAACAAGGTGCGTAATGCGACCGCTTTTCCCTTCCACCAGGAACTCGTCAACTTTCCCCACTCGTTCGTTTTTGGCAAAGACCTTTGCGCCCTTATGCACCGCAAACCCGCCGGTTGGAATGGCTTCACGCTCCACAAACATGGCTGCGGGTATTCCCGCATACCAACCCTCCTGCTCGGCCATATAGAGCATTATATTGGACGGGATGTAGTCTTCCTGGATGAAATGCTTCATTTTCTGAAATTTTTCCTTGTCGATTCTGAGCGCTACCGTATCACGATCAGCGGTTTTCACAAATTTTTCCGGAACCAGGCGCAGGGTGTTTGCAGTGTCGTGTTCCTTGATGATCAGGTATGTAATTCTTTCCGCCTGGGGATTGACGATAATATTTTCCAGGTGGCCGATACGGCCGTCGGTACAGTCAACATGTGCTTTTAAATGAAGATCCATCGGGTTTCCTTTCCAGTGCGGGTTTCTGTTTTCGGTTTTTAGGTGGCCGGTGTTCCGGCTGATCCCAAAACAGGTGTTTATTGAGTAGGCGTATGGGCCTGGATGTAGGAGATAATATCCGTCGTCTTGGTGCCCGGTCCGAATACCTCGGTAATGCCGGCTTCTTTGAGCGCAGAAGTTAGGTTTTCAGGAACGGTTGTTTTTCCAGTCATGGTATTTTTTGAGGTCTTTTTCCATAAGATAGACGCAGAACAGTAGAATGACTGCATCATCGATTTGCCCCAGAAACGGGATGAAATCGGAAAGGATGTCAATGGGATTGAGGACATAGACGATGGCCAGAACAAAGACAACAATGGATACGAGAGAAACATCGCGATATTCCCCTTTCCAGTAATCCTTTATCAACGCACCCAGAAGCCTGAAATCCTCAAGCAGCCGGCGCCACAAACCGATTTTGAGCAGATTATTCCCTTGCATTGCATAAGACCTTGCTGAGTAGCGCTCCATCATGTCAGAATTTTTTGATAATTTCAATAAATTTCATTGGGGTGGATTGGACGGGTTCAAAATTATGTTCCGGGTTAGCATGAAGCGTTCTTAAAAAAGCACAAATTTGATGGTCTCGTAAAAAGCTGAGGCGGGCTGTGCCTGCAACCCAGATGGCCTCACGCAAAGGCGCAAAGGGTTTCTTGCTTTTTTACCGCTTGTGGGAAGTGATGGGACATCCATAAAATTAATAATTTCGTTTTTTTATTGTGATCGTATGCCAAGACAAACACGTATTGACGCACCCGGCGCTCATTACCATATTATTATCAGGGAGATAGAGCAAAAGAATATCTTTAACGATGATTCGGACAGGGATGATTTTTCGAGTGGGTAGTATCCATTATTATCCGAATGCAGAACCGGGTGTCAGGCACGAGTGCATATGGATGTTAGAAAAGCAGGGGTGAAAATGATGTTTACGAAGGAAGTAGTTTTCACTCGGCGGGGCGCTGGGATTGACCCAGCCTGTGTGGAATATTCCAGTAAAATGGGGCCGGGAGATTTCCGATGGAAATTGATTTTAACTAGTGCTTGACCGAAAAAACAGAGTTTTCGGTCAAGCACTAACTGGTCTCCTCTGGCCATGGTAATCCTCTCGAAAACTTTGTTTGGTTTGTGGACTCTGCCTGCCCCGTAGCTCCGGAAGGTGGCACTGAGGCGAAAAATAATTTCTAAACGATTAAGCAAAAAACAAGCTATTTTACCAGCAAAAATATTAATCTACCATGCTGTCCTTGGAAAAAAAATTATCAAAAAAAGTTCTCCAGGTGTGACCGGATATGCCAAAACCCTCTGTTAAGATACCTGCAAACAGAGCGAAAGGGGACACAAACATGGATGCCGTTATCAAGAATTATCTGGCACAGACGAAAGTCGGCAGGAAGCAGTCCTACAAAAAACCGGCTCTTTACCCATTACTTTCAACCTACAGCGTGGGCTTGGAATACCTGTTATTGGATGAGACCCTGAGGAAGAAGGGCAACGATCAAAAAGCGGCGTTCGGCATCAAATTTGTATTGACTTAATGATTAGTTAAGTGTAGGCAACACTGTAGAGAATTCGTGAGCCAGTATTCCTTCTTTGATTCAATGAAA
>JAGHDR010000031.1 GCA_021159825.1 Deltaproteobacteria bacterium
GACCGCGTTGTAGAGTTGTCGGAAATGTCCTCCCACAATGCTGCGCCCGATTAATCGATTGGATGGCGAAACAACCACTTCCACCAGGCAGCGATCCGGCCGGGGAGTGCCGATTTCGAACATCCTCTCCAGCACCGGCGTCAATCCCTTGGTTTTCTGCAGTTCCGACACCGTGTCGGCGCCCCCGACAAAAATCAGACGGTCCCCCTCTTTTATTTCCGTCTCTCTGTCAATTGCGGGCAGGGCCTGCCCATCCCGGATGATCTCTATGATATTAAAATCATTCTCCGACGTGAACCCGGCTTGCGCTAATGTTTTCCCCACAATATCGCTGGCCAGGCTTACCTCCATTTCGATGGTATATTCTTTCGGATCGCCCATTTGTTCAATGGCGGATGAGCGATCGGGAAGAAGCCAGCGGCTCAAAATGAAAATGGCCGCGTACATGACGACGGCGCAGGGAAGGCCTACTTTGGCGATTTCAAAAAAAGCGATCTTGATTCCCGTCTCTTTTTCGAAAATACCGCTCACTACCAGGTTGGTGCTGGTGCCGATGAGCGTGCAGGTGCCGCCGAGAATCGCAGCATAACTCAGCGGAATCATCAGTTTGGAGACGGGCATCTTGATCCGCTTTGCAAAGGCGGAAATGGCCGGGATAAAAATCGCCACCACGGGTGTGTTGTTTAAAAAAGCGCTCAACACGGTGGTGGGCAACATGACGCGCAATTGCGCTGCGGCCGGGGATTTCGGGCGACCGGACAGAAAGGGCGTAATGAGTTTAATGGCGCCCGTTTCCTTTATTGCGGAAGCCACAATGAAAAGAATCGCCACTGTCAGCATCCCTTTGTTGGCCATTCCGGCCACGGCTTGAGAAGGCGTTAAAATGCCGACCGTCAGGAGAAGCACCAATGTCCCCATACAAATCCATTCCGGACCCATTCTTGTTTTTGCGAGCATAACGAACATCAGAACCACACTGGTAATCGTTAACCACATTTGCCATTCCATATTTTCCTCCTTGGTTATCTTTGGGATAAACCTCCCACACCTGGCGGCAGGGAGGTTTATTGAGATTCCTGATGTTTTCTTGATTCACACCTCCTTTCATCCAACATTTAGAGCTTGAACCTTTTTTTACAATAATTGTGCCAAAGAGAAGAGCTTATGGGAAAATCGGATTACCTCATTGAAATAACAGAGAAATATGGAAAGTAGGCATTCTCGATAATTTGGCAAAAAGTCAAGTTTCCTCAGTTTATCCGATGCAGGTGAAACCCCCAGTTACCACCTCATGTATCCTGTTTGTTTACACCCGCCAGACGCTTTGCATCATTCAAAGAAAAAAATTCAATAAAATCAATAGATAAGCCAGACGTCAACCCCAGCGCTTTTGTGTTTGTCTTTGGCATATATCTTGAGTCCCATTGAAACGAGGTGCATATAAAAAACGGCCCCTTGATCCTATACAGGCCATAGAATTAACGAAGAACGCATGGGTGGTGAAATGACAAATTCAAAAGAAATGCAATGGAATTCAGACCAAAGAAAAGATGGGGAACGTAATCATACATACTACTCCAGGCTAAATCGCAAATTCATTTTGTTGACCCTTATCTGTTCCGTGGTTCCCCTTCTTCTGGTGGGCTGGGGTATTAATATTCACTATGCCAAGTTTTCGGAATCTCGCATGATGGATTCTTTTCGGGTTCGGATTGAAAATCATCGCAAGATCATTGAACTGTTTCTAAACCAGCGTCTTTCCCTGCTTCAATTGACCGCCTACACTCACTCTGAGGAATATTTAGGCAAAACATCGAATCTCGCACATGTCTTTGAAGCCATTAGCAGGGACCATGGCGCCATTACCGATTTGGGACTGATTGATGAAGCGGGGCGCCATCGCGCCTACATCGGGCCATATGCGCTCATGGACAAAAACTATTCCCAGACTTTCTGGTTTAAAGAGGCCATGGAAAAGGGTATCTATGTGAGCGATATGTTTGAAGGATTTCGCAGGGTTCCTCTCTTTATCATGGCCGTAACCCGCGCGGAAAAGGGAAAAAAATGGATCTTGAGAGCCACCACCAATACGGAAGTTTTTCGTTCCCTTGTGGAGAACGTCAGGGTCGGCCAAACCGGCGAGGCCTATCTTTTGAATCGGGAGGGGGTTTTTCAAACCAGCCCCAGGGTCGGCAGAAAAATTATGGGTAAGGCCCCCTTTCCCGTGGGACCTTATCATAAGGGCATTGAAATTTATGTGGTGGAGGCCGATCCGGGGGACCCAAAACAGCATTTTCCCCGGCAGTTGGTGGCTGACGCATGGCTTGAAGATCCGCGCTGGATGCTGGTGGTAAGCAGAACTATTCCGAGGCGTTCAACGCGGTCAACCATGCAAATTATGTGACACTGCTCTTTGTGCATTTGAGCGCCCTGGTTATCCTTATGGTCTCTTTTTTCACAGCAAGACACATGATTAGTGTTATTAAGAAGCGTGACGCGGAAGCGGATCACTTGAATCAGCAACTGATGCAAACAGGGAAACTGGCCTCGGTGGGAC
>JAGHDR010000388.1 GCA_021159825.1 Deltaproteobacteria bacterium
ATGCGGCAGAGCCGCAGTTTTAAGTTTTGGGTTTTTCAGCCAATGCACTTCTCGTTTTTTATGAAGGTTGGTTTTAGTAATTAATAGTTGATTTTCAATAAAATTAATATTATCTAAAATACATATTGACAAAAAATAACCATATAGCATAGCGTTTTCATTTTTTAGAATCTGTTGAACCGCTGAGGAGGGGAGCTACGATCCAAATTTATACAGCAAAACAGTTTTTCTGAAACAATATCAAATTAAGTTAAAGCAGCCAACCCAAATGGCTTCACACAAAAACGCAAAGATTTTCTTGCAGGATTTTTGGCCTATTCATGCATGCTTGCGAAAGGGCACTTTTATCTATTCTTTTTATATGGTTTAAGGAATTACTTTATGAAAACTCAAGGAATGTTCCTGGCATATGTGCTGAGCACTTTTTGCTTGATTTCTCTTTTTGTTAATACTGCAGCACAAGGAGCGAACTTCACCGATCACTTACGCGGCAATACAATCGGCCCGGGCGTACTTGATCTGGGAGGGAGCATCCGTTTTCGCTATGAATCCATGGATAACTACAACGTAAAAGGCTACGGCACAGGCAAAACCGATGATGTTCTATTGAGCCGTTTGAGGGTGCATCTGCGCTATACTTTTCCGGAGGGCCCTATCTTCTTTATCCAGGGCCAGGATGCCAGATTCTGGTTGTCTGATCTGAAAAAGGATGATTTTGGTCCCAGTTGTCCCTGGCTAAATGAATTTGATCTTCGTCAGGCGTATGTGGAGTGGAAAAGGATCGGACATTCTCCGCTTGGCTTCAAAATGGGAAGACAGGCGATCTCTTATGGTGACAATCGCATTTTCGGGCCTGGCAACTGGGGCAATGTGGGACGTTATACATGGGATGTGGGCAAGCTCTTGTTGGATACATCGCTATTTGATTTGGATATCTTCGGCGGACAAAGGGTTTTCTATCTGAAGGACAAATTTGACGATGAACATTTCTCTTGTCATGTATACACTGCCTATGCCCAAATTAAATCGATCCCCGGCGGAAATAAACTTGACCTTTTCTATATCGTGAAACGGAATTCCGATGAAACCACTAAAGGTGAAGCCGGCACCGGGGAACTTCTCCTACAGACGACCGGGTTCTATGGAAAGGGTAAATGGCAGGATCTCGATTATGCCGGAACATTCGCTTACCAGTTCGGAGATTACGGCAAGGATAATATAAGGGCCTTTGGTCTCAACGCCGAGGTGGGGTATACGCCATTTCAGCGCTTTCAGCCTCGGGTGGCTGTTTCCCTGAGCTATGCCTCCGGCGACAAAGACCCTGGTGACGGTACCCACGGCACTTTTGACGGGGTGTTTGGCGCCATAGATAAGTACTATGGCCGGATGAACTTTTTTTCCTGGATGAACTTGGTAGATTGGGAGATCGGCATAAGCGTCAAGCCCCTCAAGGGGATGAAAGTGGTGCTTGACTATCATCGCTTTCGCCTGGCCCAAGCCGGAGACGCGTGGTACTTTTGTAACGGCAAGAAGATGCGGTGGGACCCAAGCGGTGTATCCGGCCGGGACCTGGGCCAGGAGATTGATTTAATCTGGAAATACCGGGTGGTTCGACACATCACCCTGATGGCGGGATGCGCTCAGTTTTTTCCCGGAGATTTCATTAAGGCGACAGGCACACATGATGATGCTCGTTGGGTCTTTGGACAAATTGAGTTAACCTTTTAGCATGAACAGGGACGCTGGTAGAAAAAATAAGCTGATAATGTCTGAGTTTTGTACCAAATGAAATGTATTTACAGTAGGTTAAAGAGCGGTGCGGAATGGGCGGATGTTAATAAATGAAGGATTGCTTCAATTGTGGCCAATTCCTCCTTGATCCACAAGGGTAAATCCCATATACTCCAAGCTTGGAAAAAGGGAGTCTTAGTACTTCACCTTTCGATCTTTTTATGGTGATGAAGCATTCGTGAGGATTTTCGGCCCTGAAAAAGTGCAGCTAAGCACCCATGTTCGCGGCAGCAACTTCTGCAACCTCTCTCTGAATGTCGATGAACGGACCGGCAAATTAATCGTGGTGAGTCTGATTGACAACCTGGTAAAAGGGCAGGCGGGGAGTGCGGTTCAAAACATGAACATCATGTTCGGCATGGATGAGACGGAAGGGCTTTTGCACTCCGGTATTTATCCTTCTGATTATAACGGATTTGGGGGAGGGCATAATCCATGTTATTTCAAGATGTTATGTTTTTATTGAGTGTGCCCAAAAGTGGAATATAAGCCCCGATATATGATAAGGACGCATTGACAAGAAGGTGGGGTCTTTTTGATTCGATTATGTAACCTGCTGATTTTATTATGGTCGGCATGGACGGAGCCAAAATTAACCCTTCCATATTGCCTACTCTTTTTACAATTTCGCCAATAGAGATAATTGTTCGGCAACCTTTTTCGTATAATTATAACCTATTGAAATAATTAGAACATATTCCTCCCCCAAATCCGTTATAATCAGGATTTTTTAATGATCATACTCTTTTGTGTCATCCTGTTCTGTATCAGCTTGAGGAACGTTAATCAGAAATGGATCGCATGAATCAAACCTCAATCCGGTGTTTGGGCACATGTGCGCCGGTGTATTTATTGATGCTTCCAAATGTCTCGTCATTGGGATAAACAAGATCGGAGGTTCGGAAGGGACGTTATTTTTTCAATCATGGAACATAAAGAAAGGAGAGAAATGGGCAACAAAAAAGACATTCTTGAAAAAGGGGCGCTGATTCAAAGGGATGGGGAAACATACGCCATCGTACCGGATATTAAGGGGGGCCTTTGCACACCGGAAATCCTGCGAAAATTGGCTGATATCTCGGACAAATATTCCTTGGCAGCCATAAAGTTGACCAGTGCCGCCAGGATTGTCCTTGTTGGAATAAAAGAAGAAGATATTGGCCCTATTTGGGAAGAACTGGGGATGCAGTCCGCCAATCCGGTAGGTCCATGCGTCCGCAGCGTGAAACTCTGCCCCGGCACCACCTTCTGTAAACTGGGACAGCAGGATGCTGTAGGCATCGGCATAAAGCTGGATGAATTATATTGCGGCATGAAGCTTCCGAGCAAATTCAAAATCGGTGTTTCCGGTTGCCGGAATTGTTGTGCAGAGTCGTACGTAAAAGATTTGGGCCTCGTTGGAGGCAAAAAAGGATGGACGCTGGTGGTCGGCGGCAATGCCGCATCCAAGCCTGCGCTTGCGCAACCCGCGGCAGATGGATTATCAGATGACGAAGCATTGGCCGCTATTGATAAAATCATGAACTGGTACAAAAACTTCCCCAAAAAACAGAGGCTTACCAAAGTAATTCAAGATATGGGCATTGACCGGTTCAAGAGTGAAGTCGGCCTTTAATCAAGCACCGCGGGATGATGCAGGGTGTTTTCATGGGTTCATTCATAAACTATTCATAAGGAGGTATTGATTATCTGCGTATATCTGCTAAAATCAGTGTCCTGTTAATTTGAACTGAAGAGAGAATGGGAAAGGCTCTGAATGAGCAAATCAATGCCGAAATGTATTCGAGCTATTTCCATCTCTCTCTGTCCGCCTGCTTTTAATCCCAAAGTCTCACCGGATTTTCGGCTGGATGAGGGTTCAAGCTCGGGTGGAGATGGTCTATAAAATTCAAATCGGCATTGTTGGAGGGGGGAACCATGGATCGGGAGAGCGTTATCATCAGGTGTCGCCATTGCGGCGTCAAAAACAGGATTCCCAAAACCCGGATCGGTGAGGGGCCTGTATGCGGTAAGTGTAAATCGTCGCTGTCAATTGAACAAATCAACGACAGACCTGTTAACGTAACGGACAACACGTTTGCTTCGGAGGTCCTTTCTTTTCCCGGTCCGGTCCTCCTGGATTGCTGGGCCCCATGGTGTGGACCGTGTCGCATGGTTGGGCCGGTGCTTGAACAATTGGCCTCGGAATATGCGGGCCGGGTCAAGATAGCCAAGCTCAACGTGGACGAAAATCCACAAGTCGCTTCGCAATATGCCGTTAAGAGCATACCCACCATGCTCCTTTTCAAGAATGGTAAAAAGGTTGACAGTATGGTCGGGGCCCTTCCCAAAGAAGAGATAGCGCGGCATTTACGGCCGTTATTTTAAGAGAAAAAGGCGTTTTGGCGCTATATGCTATCAGCTCAAACTCCATGGTTTTTGGGTGACGGAAGGTATCGTTAAATTAAGGAGATTTTTTTCATGAAAGAGCTAAAAATCGGTTGCGGCAAACCCACAGGTGCAAGCGTGGGAAAGCCGGAGAAAGATGAAACGCGAGGGGAAGAAACGTCGAAAGAAAAGGAGGTTGTTATGTCGTTAGCCAAGGTTGGGGCCAAGGCCCCTGATTTTGAGGCGCCGGCCTATCAGGGCGGAAAATTTGGACAGGTCAAGCTTTCGGATTATTTGGGTAAATGGGTGGTGATCTGCTTTTATCCCCGGCGATTTTACCTTTGTCTGAGCAACGGAGCTGGCGGCAGTTGCCGCCAAATACCAGGATCTCAAGGACTTGGGAGTCGAAATGCTGTCCATCAGCGTTGACAGTCATTTTGTACACAAGATGTGGCAGGATCATGAGCTTTCCAAGATGATAGAAGGCGGGGTCCCATTTCCCATGCTTTCTGACCAGGGAGGAAAAATAGGCGTAAATTATGGAGTATATGAAGAAACGGCCGGCGTTGAAATGCGGGGCCGCTTTATCATTGATCCGGATGGCGTTATCCAGGCCATCGAGATACTGACCCCGCCCGTGGGCCGAAATGTAAGTGAGTTGGTTCGGCAAATCCAGGCATTTCAACATGTTCGGAAGAGCAATGGTGAAGAGGCCGCTCCGTCGGGTTGGCTGCCCGGTAAATCTACGCTCAAACCGGGACCTGACCTTGTTGGGAATGTATGGGACGTATGGAAGGTTGAGGAAGCTTTCTAGTCAAGGATTACCGAACACCTCAAGGAGTAAGATATAAGATCGATATTCGCCGCTGACCCTGAAATTGGTGAATAAAGTGGGGGGGGCGTTTCCGGATTAAACAACGGAGGTATGAAAATGAAGAAAATGGCCTTGTTTGCGTTTAATGGTGAACTCATGTGTTTTGTCCATGTTCTGTTGAATGCCATTGATATGAATGAGAAGGGATACGAAGTCAAAATCATCATTGAGGGCTCAGCCACAAAACTGGTCCCTGACCTGGCAAAAAAGGGAAATCCCATGAGTGGTCTTTACGAAAAAGCCAAGGGGCTGGGTTTGATTGATGGGGCGTGCAAAGCGTGTTCTAACAAGATGGGGGTGTTGGATCAAATAAAGGGTGAAGGCATTCGTTTCCTCGATGAAATGATGGGACACCCGAGTATGGCCCGGTATATCGAGTATGGCTTTGAGATTGCGACATTTTAAGCAATGCAATTCCCCCGTCGCTTAAAGAGCCGGTCGGTACCATGTGAGCAACGCATAAAACTCGGTAACAGCTTTTTCTGAAGGGAAACAGTATGAAACAGTTCCTTAACTGTATCCTCTTTGCCCTGCTTTCGGTTTTTCTATTGTCCTGTAGTGAGAAAATCGAACCCGGAACTACTGGAGAACCTCATCCGGTAGTAAAAAACGTGCCTGTGGCAACCGCGCACGTCACGAACCAGCCCCGGTATTACGATGCCGTGGGCACGGTTCGAGCCGGAATCAGCAGTAATTTGGCAAGTAAGCTTCTCGGTGCGATAGAGGCGGTGAAGGTGCGGGAAGGCGATCCGGTAAAAAAGGGGGACGTCCTAATCATCATTGATCCGCGACAGGTCAAAGCAAACGTTCGCAAGGCGGAAGCAGGCCTGGCTGCGGCTAAAAAGACGCTTGAATCCATTGTTTCCGGTCGTGATGCTGCCGAAGCTGAAGAAAAGCTCGCTTTTGACACCTACAAAAGGTACCTGCCGCTCAAAGAAAAGAACATGGTGAGCTTGCAGGCATTTGAGGAGGTGAAAACCCGTCACAGCAAGGCCAAGGCCGGTCTTGCCAGAGCCAAGGCCGTCATGGATGCCGCCAAAGCAAGGGTCAGGCAGGCCGAAGCAAACCTTGCAGCCGCAGGAATTGCGAGAAAAGACGCCGTCATTACAGCACCCCATGACGGCGTTATAACGGGAAAATTCGTGGATAAAGGCGATCTTGCTTTGCCCGGAACAGCCCTCTTGACGCTGGAAACCACCCATGGTTTTTGTGTGGACATGATTCTTCCTGAAACATATATCAATTATGTTCGGCCCCGTCAAAACGTGTTTATCAGCGTGCCGGCCTTGAAAACCGGCCCCCTCAAAGGGACCGTATGCACGATTGTTCCGAGCAGTGATCC
This sequence comes from Deltaproteobacteria bacterium, assembly GCA_021159825.1. Classification (GTDB taxonomy): domain Bacteria; phylum Desulfobacterota; class DSM-4660; order Desulfatiglandales; family Desulfatiglandaceae; genus NaphS2. Next base: position 6,375 of record JAGHDR010000388.1, read on the forward strand.
CAAGAGCCGCTCGTTTATCGTGAAGATCAATTTGCCCATAGATCAATCGGTCAGATCCGGCATGTTCGCCCGAGTCCAAATCCCCACCGGTCACCGTAAAAAGTTGATCATTAATCGCGAATCAGTGGTTTTTCGTGGACAGCTCACGGGAATCTATCTTCTGGATTCAAACAATATTGCCCGTTTTCGCCTGATCCGTATTGGGAGGGTCGTTGGAGATGATGTGGAAGTTCTCTCGGGACTCAAGGAGGGAGATCGTTACATCAAGGAACTGCCACCTGACATAACGGATGGTGTCAGGGTGGACAGGAAGTAGTTATTCGATGGGCAATCCACAATCAACGATCAACAACCCCAAAATGGGCGCGGCCGGCAAGATCGCCCGCTATTTTATTGACTCCAAGCTGACCCCCCTCATCATCATTGCCTCCATGCTCATGGGACTCGGGGTTCTCTATGTTCTGCCGAGAGAAGAAGAGCCTCAAATCATCGTTCCGATGATTGATGTTTTTGTGGAGATGCCCGGCGCCGATCCCAAAGAAATTGAAGAACGCGTTGCAAAACCGATGGAAAAACTGTTGTGGGAAATTCCGGGAGTGGAATATGTTTATTCCACTTCCAGTCCGGGGATGGCCATGGTGGTTGTTCGTTTCCATGTCGGCGAAGATGAAGCCAACGCCATTGTCAAACTCCAGTCAAAATTGTTGTCTAACTACGATTTTATTCCTGAAGGCGTATCCCCTCCCCTTGTAAAGCCGCGTTCCATTGACGACGTGCCGATCCTTACCCTCACGTTTTGGGGTGACGGCGTCGACCATTATACCCTTCGACGGGTTGCGGCAGAGATAGAAGATATCGTCAAACGAGAGGACAACGCCTCGGTCACACACATTATCGGCGGATATCCGCGGGAGATCCGGGTGCTGTTGGACCCGGTTCGTCTTGCCGCGTTCCAGTTGGACCCGGGAACGGTTATCAGGATGTTAAATGCCGCCAACCGGGAATCAAAGGTCGGGGATTTCCCTTCGATAGAGGGCGAGATCGTGGTGCATACCGGCGGATTTCTAAGGCATGTGGAAGAGGTGAGGGCCGTTGTGATTGGGTCTTACGGGGGCCGGCCCGTATATTTGAGAGATGTTGCGACGATCCTGGATGGCCCGGGTGAACCCGATCAGTTTGTTTTTTTCGGCGCAGGGCCTGCGGCTGAAAAAAAAGGGATCGAAAGCAGCGCCGACAAGGGTCTTTATCCGGCGGTAACTCTTACGGTTGCTAAACGAAAGGGCGCCAATGCCATTGCGGTTGCCGAAAAAATCCTGAAGCATGTTGAGGAAAGCCGAGGGGTTATTATCCCTGACAACATCCATACAACCATCACCCGACATTATGGAAAAACGGCAAAAGAAAAGTCGGATGAGCTTCTTCTGCATATGTTCATTGCGGTTTTTTCCGTAACGCTCCTGATATGGTTTACGCTCGGGTTCCGCGAATCCTGCGTCGTGGCGCTTGCCATACCGGTGACCCTTGCCCTGACCCTTGTGGTTTTTTATCTCTATGGCTACACGCTGAACCGCATCACGCTCTTTGCTCTCATATTTTCCATCGGTATCCTGGTGGACGATGCAATTGTTGTTGTGGAAAATATCGTCCGTCATTTTCGCCTTCCCGAAAACAGCGCCCGACCCCTTAAAACAGTCGCCATTGAAGCGGTTAACGAAGTGGGCAACCCCACGATTCTCGCCACCCTCACCGTGATTGCCGCCATACTCCCCATGGCGTTTGTGGGAGGTCTCATGGGTCCCTACATGCGGCCGATTCCCGTGGGTTCCTCCGCAGCCATTGTTTTTTCTCTTTTGACGGCCTTTGTTGTTACGCCCTGGGCTTCGGCAAAGCTCCTCAAGAAAAAAGAATCCGATATCCATCATGGCGGACAGGGTGAAAAAGAGGACTGGAGTATCCGATTGTACCGCCGCGTCATGACGCCGCTTATCGAGCGGCCTTTTTGGCGC
>JAGHDR010000047.1 GCA_021159825.1 Deltaproteobacteria bacterium
CCGCCGGCGATATTAATGATGTTATCCTGGTGGGCGGCATGACGCGAATGCCCAAGGTCCAGGCTAAAGTTGCTGAAATTTTCGGCAAAGAGCCCAACAAAGGGGTAAATCCCGATGAAGTGGTCGCAGTAGGCGCGGGTATTCAAGGGGGTGTGTTGAAGGGTGAAGTCAAAGATGTTCTACTTCTGGATGTGACGCCCCTGTCCCTGGGAATTGAAACGCTGGGAGGTGTTTTCACCAAACTGATCGAAAAAAACACCACGATTCCCACCAAAAAGAGTCAGACTTTCAGCACAGCGGCGGACAGCCAGCCGGCAGTGGAAATCCATGTCCTTCAAGGGGAACGGGAAATGGCCACGTACAATAAAACCCTGGGACGTTTTCAGCTCGTGGGAATCCCCCCCGCTCCCAGAGGTGTTCCTCAGATTGAAGTGACCTTTGATATCGACGCAAACGGTATTGTTAGCGTTTCCGCTAAGGATCTCGGAACGGGCAAAGAACAATCCATCAAAATCACCGCTTCGAGCGGATTGAGCGAAGAAGAGATCGAAAACCTGATTAAAGATGCCGAGCTGCATGCAGAGGAAGATAAGAAAAAGCGTGATCTCATCGATGCGCGGAACATGGCCGATTCACTGATCTATTCCACTGAAAAATCAGTCAAGGAAGTGGGAGACAAACTGGATGACGACACCAAGTCGAATATCGAGCAGACCATCGAAAAGTTGAAAAAATCCCTGGAAGGGGAAGATACCGAAGAGATCAAAAAGCTCACGGAAGAATTGACCCAGGCATCCCATAAGCTGGCTGAAACCATCTATGCCAACGCGAACCAGGAACAGGCGCAGACCCAGGGGCAACCGGATCCGGAATCTGATGCGGATGCTCCCAAGGATGATGATGTGGTGGATGCTGATTTTGAGGAAGTAAAGAAGTGATCATTCGCTGTATCTTTTTAAAGAGGGCCGTTCCCGTCTTTCTGGCAGGGATGGCCCTTTTTTTATTTGCCTGCCAACCCAAAAGATCCGCCTCCTCTAAAGTGACGGAAATTCGCTCGGACCCCTTTGTTATTGCTGAAAAATACCAACAAAGCGGTGACTTTCAGCAAGCGCTGACCCGCTACCAGGTCTTCCTAAAACGGGTGCGGAAGGATGAACGAATCCCCTTGGCCCTCCAACGCATGGCAAAAATCCATTTAAAGCTCAAAAACCCGGAAAAAGCCCTGGATGAACTTGAAACATTGGTTAACACAAAGAAAGTTGTGGGTGTTATCGGCCCCCTTTCCAGCAAAACAGCCGCTTTTATTTCCGAAAAAGCCCAGGAACTGGGTGTGCCAATGATCGCCTTGACCCAGCGAAGGGATATTGTGAAGGCGGGGGATATGGTATTTCGAAATTTTCTAACCCCTGCTCAGGAAATCGATTCGCTTCTTGAGGTGGCTATGGGTCAATTGGGGTTGGAGCGGTTTGCTATTTTATACCCGGACAACGCCTATGGACGCTTTTGCATGAACCTGTTCTGGGACAGGCTGGATGAAATGGGGGGCAGCATAACCGCTGTGGAATCTTATCCAACGGATATAACGGACTTTGCCGATCAAATAAAAAAGATGGTGGGGCTTTCAGCCCCCCCCCTGATCGACTTTGACGCGGTTTTTATTCCCGATACCTATCAACGGGTGGCCATGATTGCACCGCAACTGGCATTTCATGATGTTCTGGGTGTTCGGTTGATCGGCACCAGATTATGGCATTCCCCCAAATTGCTGGAAATGGCCGGGAATTACCTTCAGGGCGCTGTCTTCTCTTCAGGTTTTGTAACGGAATCCGAAAACCCGAGGGTCATGGATTTTGTAACAGATTACAAAAACAACTTTGGCGCAATTCCGGGAATCCTGGCAGCCAACGGCTATGATACCATTCGCCTACTGAGAACAATCCTTGCTGAAAACGATCCTAAAACACGGGATAATTTACGGCAAGCCCTGCTTGACGTGCCGATTTTTGACGGTGTGACGGGACCCTTCAGCTTCGATGCCGATGGAGAAGCCTTAAAAACGCCATTGCTATTGACCATTTCCGGAAGCAGGGCAATCCCTATTTATTGACGTGATTGGCCCTACCCCCTGACAACTGTCCCCTGCACCCTGTGAACGGTTATTTAATAATTTCCCCTGATTCATCGACTTCATCAGTTTCCTCATCATCCTCCGCGTCTTTTTTCTTTTTCTCTCTTGATTTCCAGGCAATCTGTGCGACCAGGATGCCGACTTCGTAGAGAATGATCAAGGGACCCGCCATCATGCATTGGGTCACCACGTCCGGTGGGGTGAGGATCGCCGCCAGAACGAACGTCATCAGAACTGTGTATTTACGCTTTTTCCTGAGCAACTGGGGTGTTACCACGCCCATTTTGGCCAGGAAAAAAATAACCACAGGAAGCTCAAAAACCACCCCGAAAGCAAAAAGAAGTTTAATGGCAAAGGAAAAATACTGCTTTACCGAGGGCAGCGCCTTTACATATTCGTTTGAAAACCCGACGAAGAATTTGAAACCAAACGGAAAAACAACGAAATAACCAAAAAGGGAACCCCCCACAAACAAAAGGGTGGAAGCCACCACGAAAGGAATCACATATTTTTTTTCTTTTTTGTAAAGCCCGGGGGCAATAAACATCCATAGCTGGTAGAAAATGTACGGCGCCACCAACATGACACCCGCCAGGAGAGAAACTTTTAAGTAGGTGAAAAACATCTCGGGAAGGTCGGTGAAAATGAGATGATCTCCTTCGGGCATAACCGCCTGCAGGGGTGCCACCAGCAGACCGAAAAGTTTTTCCGCAAAAGCGTATGACGCCGCGAAACCAATCCCCACCGCAATGGCGGAGGCGATGAGTCGTTTCCGCAGTTCCTCCAAATGACTGATAAACGGTTGTTTGTCTTCGCTATCCATTTTGGTCTTTCTCTGCGGGAGCTTCGGGCCGGCCTTTTTCTTCTGCATCTTTTAAAGGTAGAACTTTTTCAGCCTCCGTTGAAGAAGGGACTTTTTCCTGGTGGTAATCACCCAGCATTTCGTCAAAATCCTCAAATTTGGGGGGCTTGTCCTCAACCGCCGCTGTTTTCTTTGAATCCGCCGGCTCATCCAGGCCGCTGACAGCATCGACCAGGTCCTCACGGGCCTCTTTGAGGTCCTCATTCAGATTCAAACCCTCTTTGATTTCCGAGGTTGCCTTCTTGAATTCAGACAGTCCTTTCCCCAGGGATTTGGCCAGATCGGGAAGCTTCTTGGGTCCGATAACGATCAGGGCGATTACCAGAATGATGATTAATTCGGGCATGCCGATACCAAACATTTCTTCCTCCAAAAACTTGACATTAGAAATTGGGTAACACATCTATATGCTGAGATTTTCAATTTTCAACATCAGAGCGGTTTCATCGCAATCAGGAAATTTAGGGCATTTCAGGCAGTCAGCCCATATTTTGTGGGGAAGACATGATTTGTCAACCTCATAAAACCCTATTTTAACAAAAAAATCGGGGACGTAGGTCAATGTAAACACCTCGTCAAGGCCGAGCGAAGCAGCCTCGCGCAGGCAGGCATCCACAAGCTTCCGGCCCAGCCTCTGTCCCTGGAATACTTCGGTAATGGCCAGCGATTCGATTTCCGCCAGATCCTTCCAGCAGATACCCAAACCGCAGACCCCTTGAATGCGCTCACCCGGTACCGTTTCCAGAACATAGTAAGCGCGCAAATGCTCATAAAGCTCACTGAGAGACCTGGGCAACAGTTTCCCTTGTGCAGCAAATGCATTCAAGATTTCGTGAATCGCTTCAACATCCTCAATAACCGCCTTTCTCACAAGCGGATATTCATGTTCGTTATATACCACAATCTATTCCTTTTTGTATAGAGCGTCCCCTTCAGCGATTGACCTTTTGAACAAAACCTTTCAGATGTTCCTTTTCAGCCAGGTTTTTCTGTGTTTCCACAGCTTCCGCTCGGGTTTTAAATGTGCCGCATCGTACGCGGAAATAACCCCGCCCTTTGATAAAAACTTTGTAATGGTAAGCGGGGTATCCTTTTTTCACCAATCGGTTGACCATATTAAACGCCTGTTTTTCTCGATCCAGGGAAGCCACCTGAACCACATAAAGTTCTGTCGAGGGTGGCGGCGGATCACGCTTTTTCACATTGCCTGGGGTGGTACTTTTACGCTTGGGGGTCTTATGCGGTGGGCTCTGCCCGATTGGGACCGCCGACACTTTTTTTGAAGAAAGTTCATCGTAAAACGCAAAATCGGAATCCTTTTGAATGGCCTTGATCTCATCCAGTTCAGAAGCGTCTTTTTGACCCACCATTTCCTGAAGTTTTACAATCTGATTTTTGATCTCGGCCAGGGTTTTTGCACCGCTCGGCAGAAGTCCCCTGCCTGCCAGAACGCCAAGCGTAAAAATC
>JAGHDR010000022.1 GCA_021159825.1 Deltaproteobacteria bacterium
ATCTACAACTTCATGAGCTTCTGCGAGATTCTGGAACCGTTGGGGGAGGGTGTAAAGGTCGAGCTGATGACCAGCGTCGAATCGTATCAGGAGTCCGAATTGAAGCGCAAACTTGAAAATATGAGGGCAGGATTCACCCAGAATCAGATCGAACTGGATTACCGATTTGACAATTCCCTACACGACCGCTGGATTGAAACGGATACCGGCTGGAGGATCATTCTGGGCCGGGGCCTGGATATCTTTCAAAAACCGGAAGACCGATTCACTTTAGGGTTCTTTGACCAGACCAAACGGAAATGCAAGGCGACAACGATTACGTATGTGAAAAAGATCTGAAGATGCCGTTTTCCACTAAAATATTGCCGGCAATGGTCCTCATGGGCCGGGTCAGGCGATCCTTGCCGTGCACTTCAACGACCGATGTACTGAGATAAAGCGGAATGTCGTAATCATTGAGGCACTGCTGTATATTTCGAGGTAGTCCGCCGGCATAGGGCAGAATTTCAAAAACCGCCTCCACCTTCGCCCCCTCAAGGGTCAACCGCCTGGCCATGATAAGCCCGATATCCCCGGACCCCAGGATGACCGCACGGCGGCCCACCATAATGTTCTGCAAGTTGATGAAATTCTGAGCGGCACCGGCCGTGTAGATGCCTGAAGGTCTTGTGCCCGGCAGCGATATGGCCCCCGCTGTCTGCTCCCGACACCCCATGGCCAGGACCACGGCCCCCGCATGGATACGAGCATAGCCTTTCCTGGAAGAAACCGTGAGTTTACGTTCACTGTCCATGGACAGCACGATGGTTCCCAGCTGGGTCTCAATGCCTGAATTGTTAACTTCATCAATATATCGCTGAGCGTATTCGGGACCCGTAAGGGCCTCGCCAAATCGGTGAAGCCCGAAACCGTCGTGGATGCACTGGTTGAGAATACCGCCCAGAATCCTGTCCCGCTCGATGAGAAGGATATCTTCACATCCGGCCTGCCTGGCAGCCACCGCGGCGGAGAGCCCCGCAGGCCCGCCGCCGATAATCACCAAATCACGTTTCATTTCACGCATGAAGTCCCGATTCCTAACGCACATGTCCTGTAAAGAGGTAAGAATCGGGGCTGTACAACCGATAGTCTTCAGGCCGGTAGCCGAAATCCTTTTCCAGTATCTGAACGATTCGGGGCATACAGAACCCTCCCTGGCATCGCCCCATCATGGCCCGGGATCGATACTTGACCCCGGCAATGGTCCTGCTGCCCAAGGGGTTTTCAATGGCATCCAGAATCTCCCGCTTGGTGATCTGTTCACAACGACAGACGATTTCACCATAATCGGGGTCCCGGGCCACCAGGTCCGCTTTCTCTTCCTCCGGCAGGTCGTGGAATGACCCCGGAAACCCATTACGTTCAGTAACGAAGTCGTCTTTCTCCTTCAGGGAAAGTGTTTTACCCACCATATCCAGAACCATGAGTGCAATGGCCGGGGAGCAAGTCAGCCCCGGACTTTCAATACCCACCAGGTTGATAAAACCGGGTATGTTTTTTCGGCTCTCGATAACGAAATCCCTGAAACCTTTCACCACCGGAGGGGTCTGCTTGGGCCGTAACCCTGAAAATCCCCGAATAAAATCAGAGGTACTGATGGCCGGAAGCAGTTCCCGGCCTTCCTTCTTGAGCTGATCAATAATGTCGGCGGTGCAGGCGTAATCATCCGCATAATCCACGTATTCGTTGCTGGGACCAATGAGAATGTTGCCGTCCACCGTGTTGGTCAAATGAATGCCCAGGCCCGCGCCGCCTTTTCCGGGGGTCGGATAGATGAGCACGGAGAGACTGCCGTTCAAGCGTTTATCCAGAATCAGGTATTCCCCCCTGCAAGGATAAATGGCATACTCCGTCAGCCCCAACAACTTGCAGATGACGTCGCTATAGAGACCTGCGGCATTGATCAGCACTCTGGTTTCGAAAGAGCCGCCCTCGGCTGTTTTTACCTGAAAGCCGTTTTCGGTCTTTAAAATGCCCGTGACTTCGGAGCCCAGATGGAAATCCACGCCGTTGTCCCGGGCATTTTCCGCCAGAGCAATGGTTAAACCATAGGGGCAGATAATGCCGGTGGTGGGGGAATGAAGGGCACGAATACCGCCGACGCCCGGCTGGATTTGCTGCATCCGATCCACATCAAGCATCTCAAGGCCGGGAACACCGTTGGTTTCCCCTTGCGCTTTTAATGCTTCCAGGGTTTCAATGTCCACCGGGTCCCGGGCCACGGTGAGTTTGCCGAGATATTGAATTTTGACCTTCAAATCCCGGCAGAGCCCCTTCATAAGTTCGTTGCCCTGAACATTCAGTTTCGCCCGCAGGGTGCCGGGTTTGTAGTGGATGCCGGAGTGAAGGACCCCGCTGTTTCTGGAACTGGTGCCCATACCCACATCCAGTTCCTTTTCAAGGACCCCGACGGTTAACCGGTAACGGGACAGCTCCCTGGCAATGGCGTTTCCCACAACGCCCGCCCCAATAATCAAAACATCATAAGCGTTAGTCATTAGTTTTCAATGCCGGCCAACCGTTTTGCGGCCTTTTTCTTCTGCGCCACGTTGGTTTCCCGGAAAATAGTCACCCGATGGGCTTCCGGAGAACCGCCGCCATGGATATCGGAGATGGTATCTGCGCTTTCCATGGTCAGTAACAATAATAAAAAGTGAGCTTACAAGTTGACAGGATTTTCAAGAAATTGTCAAAACTTTTTTCAGCCGACCCGCCGCTGAAGAACCGGCTGAAGGCATACCCTTCTGCTTGACATTCCCCAGTATCTCAATTATTTAATATGAGATTTTGGTTTTTTAGTTCACAGAGGGGGAAGATGCCCCCCGCATATCAACTATAAGGATTAAGGTAAACTTTATATGGAATATTCAATCAGCCCGGAAGGGGAGAAATTCAACCTTCCAACCGAAGAAGAGAGCGCTCTGGAATTTAAAAGATTAAAACAACTGGCCCGGGAACATCGCGACCAGGGGCATGAAATTGTGGTGGTCATGGGTTTGGGATTTGTGGGTGCAATCATGGCCGGTGTTGTGGCGGACTCTGTTGATCCGAAAACCGGTAAACCCAAGAAATTTGTCATCGGCATGCAGCGGCCCAGCACGCGAAGCTTCTGGAAGATTCCGCTCTTCAACCGTGGTGTGAGCCCCATCAAGGCGGAGGACCCGGAGGTGGCGCCCTTGATCAAACGGTGCGTCACCCAGAAAAAGACCCTCACCGCCACATTCACCCATGACGCCCTCTCCCTTGCGGATGTGCTGGTGGTGGATGTGCAATGCGATTTCTTAAAACAGGATCTGGGCAACCTGAAAACAGGGTTTGCGGAAATTGGCGCCTTGGAAGACAGTTTTAAAATCATCGGCGAAAAACTATCCCCCCATTGCCTGGTTTTGATTGAAACCACGGTGCCGCCGGGAACCACGGAGTACGTGGCTTTCCCCCTGATCAAAAAGGGGTTCAAGGCCCGGGGGATTGAAGCGGACCCGCTTTTGGCCCACAGTTATGAACGGGTCATGCCCGGGAAAGAATATGTGCGATCGGTGCGGGATTTCTGGCGGGTTTGCAGCGGCATCAACCCCGAAAGCAGGGAAAAGGTGATCCGGTTCCTGTCCCAGGTGCTCAATGTAAAAGATTATCCTATGACCGTGCTGGATCGACCCATTGAAAGTGAAACCTGCAAAATCGTGGAAAACAGCTATCGGGCCACCATCCTGGCTTTTTTAAACGAATGGAGTCTTTTTTCCGAAACCAACGGGGTCGACATCGTCAAGGTCATCGACGCCATCAAAATCCGACCCACCCACAGCAATATCCTTTTTCCCGGTCCCGGTATCGGCGGGTACTGCCTTCCCAAAGACGGCGGTTTGGGCATGTGGGCCTACAAGCATCTCATGGGCTTTGAAAATGATATTTTCAAAATCACCCCAGAGGCCATCAACATCAATGATACCCGGGCACTGCACGCCGCCCAACTGGTGCGGGATGCTCTTCGAAACACGGGGCGCATCGTGGCCGCAAGTCAAATCACCCTGCTGGGGGCATCATACCGGGAAGATGTGGGGGATACCCGGTATAGCGGAAGCGAGATCATTGCGCGAAAGCTGACCGAAATGGGGGCTGAGATCAAGGCCCACGACCCTTACGTGCAGCACTGGTGGGAACTGGAAAAGCAGGAAACTTATCCGGCCGTGGGCGCCGGCTGGTCCCGGTTTTTCCGTAATCAGGACCATTTTTCCGACTTTCAAATGACAGAGGATCTGGCCGAGGCCCTAAAAGGGGCGGATGCGGTCATCCTGGCCGTTCGACATCGCCCCTACTTAGACCTTTCACCTGATGAGCTTGTGGAAATGGTCGGTGGCCCCCTGGCCGTAGTGGATTGTTTCGGTATTCTGGATGATCAGAAGATCCGGCGGTATTTCGAACTGGGGTGCGAAGTGAAAGGAATGGGGCGTGGGCATGTTAAACGGATTAAGGATAGTGTCCTTAGGAAAAGGATGAAGATGGAAGGATGAAGGATGAATGAGAGCTGGAGGGTGATTATGAAAAGACTGGGCTTTTTCTTATGTTTCTGGGTTTTTATGAGCGGTCCTTCGTGGGCGGATTCCATCAAAATTCCCCTGGCTGCGCCATTTACAGGGCCTCTTGCCTCTTTTGGCGAGGGCATGAAAAACGGCGCGCTCCTCAAAGCCGAGGAAATCAACGCGCAGGGCGGCATCAACGGCCGAAAGGTTGAAATTATTCTGGAAGACGAACTCTGTGACCCCAAAGAAGCGGCTACGGTGGCCACCAAACTGGCCGCGGATCCTGACGTATCCATGGTGGTGGGGCATCTTTGCAGTTCCGCATCGCTGGCAGCCCTTCCCATTTACAAAGAGGCCAAACTTTCCGCCATATCGCCGGCTTCCACCAATATCAACCTTGCCAAAAGTAGCCCCTACTATTTTCGAAACGTCTACAAGGACGACTTTCAGGGGCTGTTCCTGGCCAAATATGCTAAGGATGTCAAGGGTTACAAAAATGTGGCCATCTTTTATGAAATGAATGACTACTCCATTGGGTTGATGAATGCCTTTATGAAGCAGGCCAAGAAAAACGGCATCAGGATTCTGGGAAAAGAAGCCTATTCCGCTGAAACCACAGACTTTAAACCGCAGCTCACCAAATTTAAGATGATGAAACCCGATGCCATATTCATTCCCGGATATGCCCCCCAGGGGATGCTGATCATTTCCCAGGCCAGAAGCCTGGGCATAAAAAATGTGGATTTTCTGGGCGCCGACGGTTTGGATGACAACCTGATGTTGAAAAACCCGGATGCGGAAGGTCTTTTTGTAACGACCCCTTTTATTCCCGACAAGGCCGGGCCTAAAGCCGCCGGTTTCATCAAGGCATACCGGAAAAAATTCGGCATAGACCCCAACTGGTTTGCGGCCAATACCTACGATGCGGTTGGCATAGCGGCTGCGGCCATCGCTAAAGCAGGGCCGGACAGGGAAAAAGTCCGTGAGTACCTGGTTTCCATTAACAACAAGGAAAATGCCTATGACGGGGTGGCCGGTAAAACCTATTTCGACAAGAACGGGGATTGCCTCAAAGAGGCTTTTGTCAAGGAAATCAAAAACGGAAAATGGAGGGTTGCTGGCCATCCATTATGATCTCAGCCTGTGGGTGATTCTACCCTTTGCAGCGGCAAACGGCGCCCTGTGGGGCGTTCTGCTGGGCGCGCCCACCCTTCGCCTTACAGGCGACTATTTCGCCATCGTAACATTTGGGTTTTCCGAACTGGTGGTGCTCCTCATTCGAAATGAACTCTGGCTCACCCGGGGCCCCATGGGGTTGCCGGGTATCCCGCCGCCCAGCATTTTCGGGTATCCCTTAACCCAGGGCCGGCAGTATTTTTGTC
>JAGHDR010000017.1 GCA_021159825.1 Deltaproteobacteria bacterium
GAAGTGGAAGGGCCAACTTTTTTCTACTTGTGAATTGTTTACACGTAAAGAACTATCCTATATTCCAACAGGTAGGATTGTCACTGAGGGGGGATGGGGTGCAGTTATAAATTATTACAAGGCACTGGGTGATATACATTATAATTCACTGGTGGACATGCTGATCTTTGATGCGGTTATCTGTAATGAAGACAGGCATTTCGGGAACTTTGGACTTATTGTGGGAAACAACACAAACGAAATAGTAGACACGGCGCCAATATTTGATCATGGTTTATCACTTTTTAACTATGCAATGGAAGATGATATGCAAGATATTGATGCTTACGCCAAAACAAGATTGATGGCGACTTCACAGGATTTTTTGACATTTTCAAAAGAAATAATCACGAAAAACCAGAAGGAAAAATTGCAAAAGCTAATAAATTTCAAATTCAAAAAACATTCAACACATAATCTATCAACATTTCGATTAAAAACGACAGAGAAATTTATTCAAAAAAGAGTAAAAGAACTTTTAGCAATATAAACGCAAGAACCGGAATTGATTATCTGCCGTCTTTCGCGAAAGCAAATCCACGTTCAATGGCTTTCTCATTGGCTCCAAAAAATTTATCCTTCCCTTTCATGGCCGCCTGCATCCCCTTAATGGTCTCTTCCAGGGACAGAATGCCTGTTTTGGCGCAAACCGTTCCGATCATGACCATGTTCGCGCCACGGGCGTTTCCCACTTCCTTGGCCAGTTCCACGATGGGCACTTGAATATACTCCACATCCGTGCGGGACGGTGCTTCCGGAATCAGGGAAGCATTCAGAAAGATGAGTCCGCCCTTGATAATGGTGGGTTCGAATTTGTCCAGGGAAGGGCCGTTCATGGCTACCAGTACATCCGGGTTGGACGCCACGGGGGATGCGATTTTCTTATCTGAAACGGTCACTGTGCAGTTGGCGGTGCCGCCGCGCATTTCAGCGCCGTAAGATGGAAAATAGGTGATATTGAGACCCTTGTGCATAGCTCCGTGAGAAAGAATGTACCCCATGAGCAAAACTCCCTGTCCGCCAAAACCTGCAAAAGTTGTCCGGGTAATCATTTTTTATCCTCATATCCGGTGATATCTTTGATCACACCCAAGGGGTAGGTTTTCACCATTTCCTCATTTACCCATTTCCAGGCATCCTTAGGTGATATTTTCCAGTTGGTGGGGCATGGCGACAGCAGTTCAACCAGGGAGAACCCCAGGTCATCCAGCTGGCATCGAAATGACTTCTTAATGGCCTTCTTAGCCCGATTGATCTGCTTGATTGTGGTCAGCGCGCAGCGTTCCACATATACAACGCCGTTACTGACGGCCAGCATCTGTGAAATGTCAATGGGGTTGCCGTGGAGCCGCTGATCCCTGCCCCCGGGAGTTGTGGTGGCGTTCTGCCCCAGTGTGGTGGTGGGGGCCATCTGGCCGCCGGTCATGCCGTAAATGGCGTTGTTAATGAAAATCGTAGAGATCCGTTCACCCCTGTTAGCCGCATGGATGGTCTCTGCGGTGCCGATGGCCGCCAGGTCTCCATCGCCCTGATAGGTCAGCACGAGTTTGTCCGGGTGAACCCGCTTGATGCCTGTGGCCACCGCCAGAGCACGGCCATGGGGGGCTTCAACCATGTCAAAATTAAAATAGTTATAGGCCAGAACCGCGCAACCCACAGGCGGAACCCCGATGGTTTCTTCCCGAAGGTTCATTTCGTCCAGACATTCCGCCACCAGGCGGTGGGCAATGGAATGTCCGCAACCGGGACAGTAATGGGTCGGGTTATCCTTAAGGGATTCCGGAAAGCCAAAAATCTTTTTATATGCTGCTTCCGCACTCATACGTCTATCCTCCTGCCTACTTTTCCGTCGCCGCGGGAAGCGGATCGCAGGAAATCGGCCACGTCCGCCGGGGTCGGGATGATGCCGCCGGGCAGTCCGTAAAAGTGTATCTCGGCCCGGTCGCCCACGGAGAGCACCACATCTTCCACCATTTGACCCATGCTCAGCTCGAATACGGCTACTTTGGATACTTTTGAGGCCAATTCCCGCAAGGCCGCCATGGGGTAGGGCCACAGGGTAATGGGTCGGAACAGGCCCACGTTCAAGCCTTCGGCCCTCAGTTCTTCAATGGCGCTTTCAGCAATTCTGGCCGCCGTTCCGTAGGCCACGATGATCATTTCATCTTCGTCTTGGGTTTTGGTCTCCCATCTCAATTCATTGGCGGTGATTTGATCATATTTTTCCTGCAGGTGCAGGTTGTGTTTGTAGAGTTGGCCATCCTGCCCCAGGAGCAGGGAGAAAAGGGCGCGGGGTTCGCGGCCTTTGCACCCATCCAGTATCCAGTCTTTCTTGGGAAGGTCTTCAAGATTAATAAAATCGGGAAAGACCACCGGTTCCATGACCTGTCCCATCAATCCGTCTCCCAGCAGCATGACCGGTGTGCGGTATTTATCGGCAATGTCAAAGGCAACGAATGTCAAATCAGCCAACTCCTGGGATCCTCCCGGCGCCAGCACCGGGGTTCGGTAGTCGCCGTGGCCACCGCCCCGGGTGGCCTGAAAATAGTCGGCGGCGGACGGGGCGATGTTGCCCAGGCCCGGGCCGCCCCGCATCATGTTGATAATGACCCCAGGCAGTTCCATGCCGGCCATATAGCTGATGCCTTCCTGTTTCAGGGAAACGCCGGGGGACGACGAGGACGTCATGGCTCTGCCCCCTGCAACGGAGGCGCCAAGCACCATGTTGATGGATGCGATTTCACTCTCCCCTTGAATAAAAGTGCCTCCGATTTCCGGCATCCTGGCGGAAAGATACTCGGGCAGTTCATTCTGGGGTGTGATGGGATAACCGAAGTAGTAGCGGCAGCCGGCTCGGACAGCCGCTTCCGCAACGACGTGGGAACCATTCATTAACATTTTCTCACTGGGCACGATACACCTCAATCGCTACTTCAGGACAGACCGTGGCGCATTGTTTACACGCGATACATCCCTTTTCGCCTTCTGGTATGTTTTCCTTGAATCGAGCAGGCGAGTATCCTTTCTTATTCGGGGTTTCGTCCACTTCGATCAATTCGTTCGGACAGAATTCGATGCATATGTGACAACCTTTGCATCGTTCCCTGTTAATGGTTATTTTTCCTTTTTTCGTCTTTTTTGTCATAATCCAGTGTCCATCATTGGGGGGGGGGCTGATTAAGCTTTATATACGCAATAGGCCGTAAAAAAAGCCGTTCTTTCAGTCAATATCAAAAGCCTCTGAAGCGAAAGTTTTTATTGGTATGCGGTCTTTTTGTCAAGGAAAAACTCAATTTTTTGAAATTTTTTCAAAAGGGGACTTGCGAAAACCATTGGCCATGGATCTGCGTGAAATATGGGCCGGCTTGATCACTTTCCGGGTTAAGGGAACTCCCAAAAAATTCCGTGCATCCTGCTTGTCTTTTTGTCAAGTTTTCTACGTTGTGATAACAGGCATATAGCTCACTATGTATCTGCAACATATTGATAACCTGCAACTATTTTTTAAAAGTCACGAATTTCGATCAGGTGTTGACGGCCGTCCACGACTGGAAATCATGCCAGACCCACAACTCAATTGAAATTCATGAATTATAGAGATAGGATGCTGCATGATTGAGCAGTTTGTCAGGTTGAATCCACCTTAAAAAAGCTTCATTTTTGTCTTGACAATGGGGTACACTTTAGTTTTTGTTATGTTCTGCGTGGTTGCGATCCTTTGAATAGAATTTTAACCACGCTCACACAGAATATATTGC
>JAGHDR010000326.1 GCA_021159825.1 Deltaproteobacteria bacterium
GACAATAAGGTTAATATTAATCTATAAGCAAACTTAACCTATGGTAAACATGAAAATGGAATTTTCGCGATGAATCTTGGCCCTTTAGTTCGAAAACACCGGAAGGATAGAAAACTGACCTTAAAGGCGGTAGCGGAAAAAGCCGGCATTTCAGAAGGCTTCATGAGCCAGGTGGAAAACAATGTCAAATCCCCTTCGGTGGATACCCTGATGAAAATCTGCAATGCCATCGGGGTTAACGCCGGTGATATCTTGAACCAGATGAGTAAACAGGAACGCGTGGCCGTCATTCGAAAACAGGAATGGGATGACGTTGATCTGCCGCATACGGGGTTTATCACCCGTCGATTTTTTCCGCCTGAAAACCGAACCGTCATTGACAGCGCCATCCTTGTCCTCATGCCCAACAAATCCATTCCCGTCAGAAAAGACATCAAAAACGGACAGGAACTACTCTGCATTCTCAAAGGATCACTGGAGCTGGTGCGCACCGAGGAAACGATTACGCTGTTTGAAGGAGACATTATTCATTACTGGTCGGATAAGGAAAAACAAAAAATCGTCAACCGCAATAAAAAGCAAGCGATTGCACTTTGGATCGGAACGCTCTGATCCAAGCCATGAATACGGGCCTTGGATATATGAGGCCAAACAGACAACCTGTAAAAAGGGAGGGTAAGGCATGATTAAATTCAGTGATCGACAACTCAAAACCCCCAAACTCATGCGTCCGGTTTATCTGGTAACAGCCGGTCAATCAAAGTTCGACCGTGCCATACCGGAAAAGAGGACCGAGGAACTCTGCGTTGACGCCCTAACCATGGCGGCGCGGCTCATCGACAAAAGCCCCGCAGAACTGAAAAGTTACATTCACTCCTGCTACTACGGCCACTTTGCCGACCATTTCGGGGACCAGCTTTTGGGCGAGGCCGTGATTCATGACCGCCTGGGCCTGGATCCGTTGGGCAATATCGGGGTGAAAACCGGCGGTGCCACAGGCGGAAGCACCCTCTGGGAAGCGGTCAAGACGGTGGCCTCCGGGTACTCGGACTGTGTTCTGGCCATGGGCTGGGAACGTATGGACGAAGTCCCCACCGATGAAGGTAATCACCTCATTTCATGCGCGGCGGACAAGGACTGGGAGACGCCTTTAGGCCACATCTATACCGGTTATTATGCGGTCATGGCGCAGAAATACTGGCAGGTATTCGGTAAGGAGGAAGAATCCTTCCGCCGAACCTTAGCTGAAATTGCCGTCAAACATCACGGTTATGCCCGCTTCAACCCTTATGCACAGGCCCCCATGGACATCACCGTAAACGATGTGCTCAACTCTCCCGTGGTGGCCTATCCTTTACGGGCACTGGATTGCTGTCTCATGAGCGTAGGCGCTGCCTGCGCCATTATATGCGACGAAGACACCGCCATGAAATTGACCCATAACACAAAAAACAAGCCCCTCAGAATCTGGGTGGCCGCCGGTTCCCACACCCTGCGGCCCGCCTGTCGTCGCGACATGGAAATTCCTCTGCTGCCCAATGAGTCGCCTGACCAATATGCGGATCTCGGAGAAAGATTTCCCGGCGGCGATCGTTACCCCGGTTTCACAGGCTTTCTGGCAGCCAGGATGTCCGCTTATTACGGGTATCGCATGGCTGGCATCGTGGACCCCATGGAGGACCTGGACGTCATTGAACTGCATGACGCTTTTACCATCAGCGATGTGCAGACCTATGAAGATGTGGGTCTGAGGCCTTACGGATACGGTCGTGATTATGTGGAATCGGGCGACTGCTATCACACCAACCCCAACACGGGTGAACCCGGAAAACTGCCGTCGAACCTTTCGGGCGGACTCATCGGGTGCATGCATGCCGTGGGCGCCACGGGCATCATGCAAACCTTGGAAGTTGCGAGTCATATATGGAACCGTTGGGCTGAGATCCATGGTGATCAAAAAATCTGGGATGAATTCGGACGGGAAAAACCTGACGATTGGACCGACTTACAGGTGAAAGACGCCAAACGGGCGCTGGCCATCAGCCACGCCGGCGTGGGAAGCCATGTAACAGCCACCATTTTAATGGACCCCGACCATCTGTTGAAAGAAGACGCCTAGAGGGAGGAAAAAATGAGCATATTTGGAACCGTACGGGTCAAGAACGGACAATATAAAATTAAAGGGGACTTCCATCACATCACGCCCAACATGCCGATTCGCAACGAGGAGGACGGATGGAAGCTCATGGGGATCACCAATCCCAGAGCAATGACCTACATGCACAGCTACGGTGGGGAAGCCCCGTTTTTTGAAAGCATTTCCCAGGGTAAGATACTGGGTACCCGGTGCGATGATCCGGACTGTGAATTTAAAGGGACCTCTTATATCCCTTTTCGCATCCACTGTCCTGACTGTCTTTCCAAAAACACCATCGTAGATTTTACCGACATCTGCAAGAACACCGGGACTATCCATACCTTCATGGTCTGTGAAAGATTCGGGGCGTTCAACACCCTGGAAAAACCCATTAAGTTCATCAATGTGGAATTTGACGGCATTTCCACCATTCTGATGAGTTATCTATCCATCGGCGAGCCGGAAATGGGTCTGCGGGTGGTTCCCATCTTCAGGACCAGGAATCCCACCTATACCATCACGGATCTGTCCTGGGTTGCGGAAGGTGTGGCGGAGGAAGATTTGCCCGAAGGGTTTACTTACGGGTAAACATTCGTTTTAAATTTGAAATGCAAAAGAGGGGTTGCTATTGCAACCCCTCTTTTTTGCCACCCTGCTCCCAAAGCGTGTGGTAGCTTCTTAATAGGAAATCTATCATTTGTCTTTGAATTACAAATTCAACAACCGGACGACAAACCTCTCCTCTTCGACAATAAGTTCCGGCATTGTTCCGTTATGGGCCTGCATGCTCTTTACGATTTTGCGGGGGATACCCATGCCCATATGTTCGAGATACCCGTAGTCTCGCATGACATCTTTGAGCAGTTGATTTCGCGCCGCCCGGCAACCGGTAAGCATGCGCTCAGGTGTAATTCCGTTGGGCAGACGGCCTGGTGAGCCTACCTCCAGTCGATCTTCATAGATTGACAGTTCAATATCCGATCCTGACAACAGATAATCCCGGTGCACCAGCGCATTGACGATGGCCTCACGAAGCGCTTCTTCAGGATAGGCCCATCGGTTTTCGCGTCGCACCCCATCCATGAGCTGAGTTTTAACCCCGGTGTTTCGTTTGATGAATTCCATGGCTTGCTCCACCAGTCCGTTTTCCACCAAGCCTTGAGATCCCGCCAAAGGAACCATTGCGCCCCGTATTGTCAACCGTTCTTTCGCGGTGTAATCCTTCGCCCTGTCTGGATAGGCGACTGCGTCGATACCGGCTTGGGGCAGAAATTGGATGATCCCCTCAAATGGGTCCCTACGATTGACAGCAGTTTTAAGGACACTCTCTTCCCGTACGAGCAAACTTTGTTCTTTGAGGGTTTCTTCCAAACCGGCGTCTTTGTAGTTTTCCAGCGTTTCTTCCAACGCCGGCAACCGGGCCAATTCCTCGCTGATCCGGGCGATTTCCTT
This sequence comes from Deltaproteobacteria bacterium, assembly GCA_021159825.1. Lineage (GTDB taxonomy): Bacteria > Desulfobacterota > DSM-4660 > Desulfatiglandales > Desulfatiglandaceae > NaphS2. The sequence continues at coordinate 3,590 of JAGHDR010000326.1, forward strand.
CTCCGTTTCCAAAATTCGAGTGCGCGAACGTTCCAGTTCCCCTTGAATCGCACGCTTTCGGGTCGCCATGTCATCATCATGTTCCAAAAACCGATAAAGGAGGCGGGTCAGCTTTTCAGGGCTCTTGGTCAGTTCCGAGATTTCGTGCTGCCCATACACCTCCACTTGCGGCAAAATATCTATTGGCGCCAATTTCAGTACTTTCCCGGTGTCATCACGCACCACGGGTGGATTGGGCACAGTACGTTCGATCAAATAAAGGTGTGGGGAAGGCTGGTAAGTCTTCACCAATAGCGAAATCTTTGTCCCGCTTTTAAGTACATTGCGAACAATGCCTTCATGAGCCTTTTTTGCATCCTCCCCAATGGGTTCCAAACCCATCACATAGCGCAAGCTCTCCAGCATAGTGGACTTGCCGGTCCCCCGGCCGCCCACCAGGATATTTAAATTCTCATTAAAATGGATGGCCGCTCCGTCCAGGAAACCACCGCTTTGCCAGGCGGCTGCCACAAATTCAGCATGATCTTCCGGTTCCGGATCGGAATTCAACCGGATGCGGGATTCAGGGTCAAGGAACGCCTGTCGCAGCCCGTTCACGGAGATATCCGACATCTTGACCCAGCAGGAGGCGCCGGGCTGAGCCAAATCCTCGGGGCCGGAAACATCTTTGGCATTAATCACAGCCACGGCCCTGTCGCGGTGATAATCCGGGTTTTTGTTCAGCAGGATCGGTCGAAGGTTTTCCGGCGCGTCCTCAGAAGGACCGGGCAACGAGCAGGCCAACAATTGTTCGAATTTCCAGGCTGTTGTCCGGGCCTGGTTGTTCAGTACGCGCAACAACCCCTTTTCACCTGCCACATGTGCGGCAATGCAAACACAGCCCCACTTTTTCGATTCCCGCAACAGTTCATGGACATCGTATTTGATGTTTGAGGGCGGATTTATCTGATCGTGAATACCGCAATCGCCCAAAACGCCGTTACAACGATCCATTGAAGCCTCCGGATCAAACAAGAGCAACATGTGAATGCCCTCTTTGGTCTCCACCTCGGCGCCCGGAAATACAATAACGCCTGCCGATCGTGCCTGTTCAGCCAACGACTGGCCGGTGGTGCATCGCTGATGGTCGGTTACAGCAATCACTTCGATGTCATGTTCCTTGAAGGATCGGATCAGCGCTGCATTGTAAGTTGCTTCCGAATCGAAGGGGGTAGTTTTGGCGTGCCGTTGTACGTAAGCAAAGGGGTTGACCTGTAACGCACAACGGTAAAACCGGGCGCCGTCAGGCAGGGTCAACGCTGTTTCGATGGGTGGGGGAAGGTTCATGCTGCCGCTCCTCTATGTTTGATAAGGCTTATTGTTCGGTAAATACAAAGCAGCCCAAATTGTCTCGGGTTTATTTCGCCCTCGTTCCGGGTCATCGACTACCACCACCTCAATTCGGTTCCGCCATCAGAGTTTTCAGTTTTGCCAATGCCGCCGATACAATTTCACCCTGTGCTTCAATGTTTTCAATGACTTCCATTGGTGTGCGAGTATCTACCTTGGCAATGGCATTGGGGTTCACCGCCTTCAAATCGTAGACGGAGGCATCGATGGCATTGGCTTTAACCTGGGCTTTGCGGGCCTTTTTCTCCTGTGTTTTGATCTGCTGTTGCAGTTCTATAATGACCGATCTGAAGGCCTTTTGTTTTTTATGTGCTTTCAGCTGCTCCTTGAGGGTCACCACCCGGGCTTTGATGTCTTTGACTTTATCCAAGTGGGGTTTCATTTCTTCTCGTGCCTTGGCCCGGCGGGCAATAAAATCCACAGTCCAAGAGTAACGGCTTTCCCCTTTCTTGGTTCCGTACTTGGATAACAGGCGGGCAAAGGTGGGAAACGGCTTTCCCTGGTTTTCCTTGATATAGAATTGATTACGTTCGGGGTGAGGATATCGATGCCGGTATCAGCGGCAAAACGGGCTGTCAAATCTGAATGGTTGGGAAAATCTATAAAGGGAAAGGGACCTGTCTGTAACCTGGTAAACATGTCGAATTCGCCATATCTGTGACCATTGGCGGCGAACACATATTTTACGTCATGACGCCGACAATCGGCGTAGCCCTTCCCTCTGCGCCGTCTGCCCTTGGCGCCTGTGGGTTCTACTGGTGCAGGGGTTTCCAGTTTCAGCCGCTGATGGTCGTCGTAGCCTTTTTCACGCAGGATTGGGTCGATCAGATAAAAACGAGTTTCGGCCTCGTTATAGATCATGGTATCTTCCAATGGCCCTCTTGGCAGGACTCTCATAGCTCTATTCCTGACTGAAGGAAATGCATTTTATAACACGGAACTTGTCAAATGGCAGATCATACGCTAAAAAACCTCACTGTCAAACAGATTTTCCACGTATCATTCACTATACCTTGTTAGTACTACATCATTCCTATCGCCCACTGTTAAGGAACTTCCAAAAAATAATCTACGTATCCTGTTTGCCGCCGACTCTATGCAACCCACTCTTTAACCGCCTTTTCAGTTATCATAAAAATTTTCTGAAAAATTCAAAGACTTGCACTGACCTCGAGACTGATTTATAGTACCCAAAATTGTTCTCCAAAATTCAAGCTGATAACCAAAACCAAAGCGATATGTTTCTAACCAAATTTGCCATTGAACGTCCCGTCGTGGTCTGCATGGCTTTTTTTCTCATTGTGATTTTCGGAGTTTATGCCTACCAGGCCATGCACAGGTTTCTGGACCCCGACATCACAGTGGGTGAAGGCATTATTTTAACCCTGGTCCCGGGCTTTTCCGCTGAAGAAATGGAAAAGCTCGTCACAAAAAAAATTGAGGACGCGCTGAAAGGCATCTCCGATATCAGGCGTATTGAATCACGCTCCTTTTTGACTTGCCGACCGGTTCAAGCCTGGAGCGCACGCAAAAAACCCTCATGGACCTGACGGACCTGCTAAACGATCGCATCGGAGAAGAACTGGCAGCGCCCATTGCAGTGGCAGGGATGAAGGAAGTCAACTACGCGCCCATATACGGGAAACACTTCGGCATACTCAATGTGATTCTTAAAGTTGGTCCCCATGGCCTTCGGGCCTGGTGGGAAATCCATATTCTGGGCACCGCTGGCCACCGCCATCATGTGGGGGCTGGCCTTTGCAACCTTTCTCATTCTTTCCATGGTGCCCGCGTATTATGCTATCTTCGATGATATCGGTTTTTTCATCAGAAACCGCAAGCGAAGAAAAGCGAATATTTTAAAGGATATTGATGCAGCGTTTGATCATTCGGATCTTAAACCCTATATTAAATCCAAAAAATGAAAGGTCATGAACATGCCTGAAAAGATTAAAGCCCAAGAGATTAAAGCCCAAGAGATTAAAGAAGATACCTGGCTCTGGCTGGTGGCAGAAAACCCGGGTGAAAACGAACAATTCCTGGGGCAGATTGACAGCGAAAACAACATTTCTTTCATCCCCGCGTTTCTTGAAAAAGATGCGGCCCTTCAAGGCCTGCATCTCCTGGCGCGGGACAAAAAAGTCAAATTCGAAATACAGGCCATTCAATACAGGGATCTGGCTCCGAAACTGGCGGAAGAAGGTTTTTTCCTGTTTGTGCTGGACCCCGATGGCACAGTACTTGAAAAAATCACCCCGCAACGCCAGGATGCCTGACCCCATCTATTCAGACCTGAAGACCATGGACTATGAGGCGTGCCTGAAGCTGCAGCACGCCGTCCATGGGGCACGCGTCGAAGGCCTGCTGCCGGATACGCTTCTTCTGGTGGAACACCCGCACGTCCTCACTTTTGGACGGCGGGCCCATGAAGAGAATGTCCTGGTACCTGAATCCACCCTCCAACAACAGGGGATCACTTGTGTTCACATTGAACGGGGCGGCGACGTGACCTATCATGGTCCGGGGCAACTGGTGGCCTATCCGATTTTTTCGCTAGGGAAAAACCGCTCTTGAAATGGGGTTTCAGGGCGTGGCTTCGGGACCATTCGTGCGCAGTTCCTTTCATGCGGGTGAGATGTTTGAGAAGATAAAACAGAAACACATTTAATGGAGCTTGCCATTCGATTGTCCTCGTTGATAGAAATCATCCGGAATTTTCTTTGTTTATCAGAAGCGTGGCGGGTCGAATGCTTTGGCCGCCATGTTTTTCCGTTATTGAATCCAGGGCCATGTTCAGTTCCTTCCTTTTTTGAACGGATTGATCAGTGTTGAAAAGAGAAAGTTGCTCCGCAGCATCGGCAAAACAGAGCTGAGACAATGAAATACCCAACAGTCGGACCGGCCTTTTGCCAACTTCTGTTTTCTGTAGAAGATTACAGGCAACTTTGTATATCTCTAAACCATCATCGGTGGGCTTGGCAAGGGTTTTTGCCCTGGTGATCTGTCTGAAATCATGATACTTCACCTTCAGGGACACGGTTTTTCCCGTCATTTTTTTGCGGCGCATCCTGCGGCCCACCTGGGTTGATAGGGCAAGAATCGCTTTTTTTGCATCTCCCGGCTCCATAATGTCTTGCATGAAGGTCCGTTCGTTTCCCACAGATTTGGTTTCATGCCCGGGCACCACATCCCTCTCATCCATGCCCATGGATAACCAATGCATCCTGACGCCGTTTTTGCCGAATTTTCGCTGTAGAAAATCCGAATCAAAACCCCTTAGATCTTTGAATGTATGAATGTTGAGCCTTGCCAGGGCCTCCCGGGTAACCTTCCCCACACCCCACATCTTGTCTATGGGAAGCGGGTCCAGAAACGATCTCACACGCTCAAACGGCACAACCGTTAACCCGTCGGGTTTATCCATGTCGGAGGCGATTTTAGCCACAAATTTGGAGGGAGCAACACCCGCTGAGACCGTAAGACCGATTTCGTCCTGAACCGTTGCCTGAACCGCTTTTGCAATTTCAACCGGATCCCCGAGAAGACGCTCAGAACCCGTCACGTCAAGAAACGCCTCATCTATGGAAAGGGGTTCAACCAGCGGCGTAAAACGCATAAAAATCTCAAATATCTGTTTTGAAACCTCCCGGTACCGATGCATCCTCCCCCGCAGCCCGGTTATATCGATGTGGGCGGCATTCGGACAAAGACGCACAGCGGTTGCAATGGGTTGAGCCGAATGCACACCAAAACGCCGCGCCTCGTAGGAAGCGGAAGACACAACTCCCCTTTCCCTGCCGCCCCCGACAATCACCGGCTTTCCCCTCAATTCAGGGTTGTCCAGGACCTCCACCGCCGGGTAAAAAGCGTCCATATCAAGATGGATGATCGAAGGGTGATTCACTTTCAAAACCGAAGCCTTAGCGAAAACTGGTGGAGGCGGCGGGAGTCGAACCCGGGCAATGGGTTATGACAACCGATGGAAAACACGGTTTCGTTCATTTTCAAACAACACCTCATGAACTTAGCACCCTTCGGGCGGACTTAAAAGATGAACATCGAACATCGAACGTCCAACATCGAATTTTGAATAAGATATTGCGCCAATTTATAAAC
>JAGHDR010000001.1 GCA_021159825.1 Deltaproteobacteria bacterium
CCCCTACATTCACCGCCTTGCAGGAAAAAAGTTTGGGGGACTGCGCCTGACAACTTACCCCGAGCCGCGTCAAACACCGCTGGCCCGTTATAAAACCACCAACTATCTCTATTATCTGCTGGCCGGAAATTGGGCACGAGACCGGGGGTACGATGAGGCGCTGATAACCAATTCGGAAGGAACCGTATCGGAAACCAATACCGCTAATTTGCTCCTTGTAAAAGATGGCGCCATTATCCGACCGAATTCTCCCCATGCGCTGCCGGGCGTCATGGAACAGGCTGTCTGCCGGTGGTTCCGGAAAAATGGATACACCGTCAAACGGCAGGCCGTATCCCTTGAATCGCTTCGGGCCGCCGACCAGGTTTTGGCAACAAATTCGCTCATGGGAACTGTGCCGGTGTCTCAGTTGGATGATTGGGTTTTGAAAACAGATCCGCAATGGATCAGATCCGTCAATCCTGAAAAATCGATATTCTATGGGGGCGTTGCGGGGAGCGGAGATATCCTTAAGTGAATACCCGAGGGCAGGGATTCCCCGAACATTTGGGTCTCCTCCAGATGGGCCAGTGGAACCACTTCTTCGAGAACACGGATGTGGGGGGCAGCCCATTCATAGGGTGAAAGCCAATCGATGATGGTTTGAATGACCTCGGGGTCCAGATCCCGTTTTCGATCTCCGGTGAGCCGTGCCATCTGTGCCAGGGCCATTCCCACGGATCGGGGATTCTTCCAGTTTTGACTCAGGATGGTTTTGATCCAGGCGGTCGCTATCCCGGGGGAAATGACCCGGTCAATGGGGCCGTAAAGGGGTTCCCGTGCGCCGATCCTGGACAAAGACCACCAATGCTGGGGCCGGGATTTTTTGGGGTGAAGGGTTTTGAGCAACTGTTTTCCCCTGGCGGCTTTGTCTTCTTTGGAAAGCCTTTCCAGATTGGCCAGGGTCATCCATAGTTCCACTTCTTCCTGGGGCGCGAGATTGGGTTTTTTCCCGCCTTTTCCAGGCTTTACCAAAGATGAAATGCTTAAGAATATCTGTCGCTGCTGGCTTGCGGAAAGGCCCCCTGCAATCCGGCGCCACAGAATCCACCATTCCGACCGCACCTGAACATTTTTGGTATGAAACGGTCCGTCATGGAAAGATTTCCACAATTTTTCCATACGGTGTTCGTCCAGGGCATCCCCGAACCCGGGCCTCAGGCAGAATCCGATCAGGTTGAGCCAGCGGCTTTCATGTTCAATGCCGCGTTTGCAGGATGAGTCCAGACCCATGAGCTCATCGGCCATTCGGCGAATAAATTCGAGAGGCCATTTTTCCTTGGGTGTATTGACGGTTTTAGCGATGTCCTTTATGAGCCGTGGGGGTTGGGTCTTGGGGGTTTTACTGGAGAAGGTGTTTGTGATCCGCGAAATGGCCTCATCCACAAGGGATTCTTCAAACACCTCCCTGTCCGATACGTCAACCGGCTGCTCTATGGTGCGGAGCTGAAACTGGAAACGCCAGCGATGAGGGCTTTTCAAAGATTGGCACCATAAGGCGAGTGTTCCCATTTCGGTATAATGGGCTTCCACTTTTACGGGGATGGAGACGCCCCCTTTGGCTTTTTTCCCGAATTTGATCACCGTGTGAAGGGGCGGAAGGGTCGTCAGCGTGTCGTCCACAGGGATGACGTCGCCCACCGCATCTCCCGAGCGATAGCTGGAACTGTACAAGTGAAACCGAACCGGCTGGTTGGCCAGAACGGAAAAATGCTTGTCATGGAGTTCGTTCCGGGTTCCCTCGGGCATGCCCCGTTCCACCAGGCAGATGGCTGTTTCAGGGTCATGATGGCCGTTTTTTTCACTTGCGGATGTTTCTTCAAAGAGGTGAACACCCAGGTAGTAGCCTCTGGCGCTACCGCTGTCTACCTGAACGCCGTATCCCTTCCGAACCCGCCCGTAATAGGATGCGCCCAGGGCTACCGCGATATCCAGATCCGGGTTTGCCAACACCCTCGGCGGGGAATCTTCTGTATTGTGAAACCGCATGGAAACGGCGGCCCGGATACGCTCCCGAAGGATGGCGGGCTTGAGTGCCGCGCCGTTAAACATGATCAGGTCCGGTTCGATGGAATCTCGATTCAGGGATTCTTTTAAGTCTTCTCGATGCTGTTCCAGAAACCGGATTAAATGGCGTGTGATGGCAGGGTCCCGGGCATAGGGAAGACCGAACTCCGTCATGCCTTGACGCGGTTTTAAGTGGAGTGATTCGTCAGGGTGGACCAGGGGGAAGAACCCGTCCAGAATAACCTCTTCTACGTCCGAACGATTCAGTTTGCCGGTTTGGGTGCCGGCGATCAGTTTGCGGCCTTCACCGATGAGGGTGATGATTTTTTCATCTTCAATCCCCCCCAGGATGTCTTCTTTGGCCTGACGACATTGGTTGCACAGGGACTGCCAGTGACCCATGCTCAATTTTTTCTTTTGCCCGCCCTGAAGCCGGCCCTCCGAGAGATGGGCCAAGGCCAGATCCATGTTGTCCCCGCCGAGAATCAGGTGATCCCCTACGGCAATCCTTTCAAATACAGGCTTTCCGTTTTTTTCCCGTAGGGTGATGAGGGTGAAATCCGTGGTGCCGCCGCCCACATCGCAGATCAGGATCAGTTCCCCGGGGTCTACCTGTTGATCCCACTTTTGTTCGTTGATATTCAGCCAACTGTAAAAGGCCGCCAGCGGTTCTTCAAGCAGGGTGATGTTGGAGATATCGGCTTTTGTGGCTGCTTCAACGGTCAGGTCCCGGGCCACTTCGTCAAATGAAGCGGGGACGGTAATAACCACACCCTGGTTTTCAAGCCAGTCGCTTTCATCCTCGCCGATGTGATGGTTCCACGCGTCTTTAATGTGTTTCAGATAGGCGGATGTAACGGCGATGGGGGAGCGCTTCTCCGCCGGGTCATCCGCGCCCCACGGCAGGATGGGGGCATGTCGATCGACCTTTTCG
>JAGHDR010000223.1 GCA_021159825.1 Deltaproteobacteria bacterium
GATTACATCTCTCGACGATTTCTACACGGCAGCCAGGTCCATCCTCGTAAAAAGCGAAAAATACTTTGACCTCTACGATCAGGTCTTCGCGCATCGCTTTGAGGGGGCTGAATTAAAAGACCCCGAAGAATTTGAACTCGGCCAAGTGGCTCAAGCCATGCTTGAAGAATGGCTGAAGGACCCCAAAGGAATTGCCGACGCACTGGGAATAGATGAGGAATCCCTCAATAAGATGAACCCGGAAGATCTGCTCAAATACTTTCTTGACCGCCTGAAAGAACAAACGGAAGAACATCACGGGGGCTCCAAATGGATCGGTACGGGCGGTACCTCTCCGGTGGGCCATTCAGGATATCATCCGGGCGGCATGCGGGTGGGTGGTGTTTCCCGGAACAAGTCCGCTGTAAAGGTGGCCATGGACAGACGGTACAAAGACTATTCCCAGGATGGCCCCTTGACCCAGTCCCAAATCGGTGAAGCCCTGACACGACTTCGAAATATGGTGCCCACGGGTCCCAAGGATGTGGTTAATGTTGATGAAACCATTTACCAGACCATGAAAAACGCGGGCGAGATAGAGATCATTTTTGAACGGAGCATGAAAGACCGCTTGAAAGTCATCCTGGCCATCGACAACGGGGGATGGTCCATGGATCCCTACATGGAAATGGTGCAGACCCTTTTCTACTACGCACGGGGCCAGTTCAAAGAAGTGAAGACCTATTTTTTCCACAACACCATTTACGACCAGATGTGGCAGGATCCCGCCCGGTACAAAAAACCATACCGGATTGATGAAATGGTTCGAAGGGACCCGGAAACCCGCGTGGTTATCGTGGGAGATGCCAGTATGGCCCCCTATGAATTGATGTCCACGGACGGCAGCATCCATGTTGAGGAAAGGTCCTCCCGCCCCAGCCATGAACGATTGCGGTTTATTGCCGATACCTTTCCCCATGCCGTCTGGTTAAACCCCAAGATGGCGGCGGAATGGCCATATACCCGAAGTATTAATATGATTCGAGAAATATTCCCCATGTTCGAACTGACCATTGACGGCCTGGAAAAGGCCGTGAGTCATCTCATGAGCGACAATTGAGCACCTGTTTTGAATTGAAACAGGCAGTAAGGGAACCCCCAAAAAATAATCTACGCATCCTGTTTGCCCTTTTGTCCGGCTTCTACGTTGTGATGATAGGCACATAGCTCACTATGCACCTACCATCACGCCTTGAAGACGAACAAAAGTTCTGCACGATATGCGTATATTATTTTTTTCCGGTTCCCTAAAAAATGGCGGCCTCATAGGGTGATCACCCTTCCGACGCCCCCTTCCAAAAATTTTTCAGGGTAAAGCTTCTTAATCTCCGCCTGATACTGGGTACAATGGGTGGGACAGATCCAGTCCAGGTTTTGGATCAATCCGAAATCATTGAACCCATGCAACCCGCCCATAAGCGCCGTCACTTTGCCCCATGGCGATGCGCTCTCAAGAATACAAGCAACGCCGGGATGGGAGCATCCGGCAACCACCACCAGGCCCCGGGATGTTTTGACCACCAGGGATTGCTCAAAATCGCCGAGTTCGCCGGTGGAAAAAATATTTTCATGCATCTGTATGGCCTCATCAACACGAATCACGCTGCCTGCCCCGGGGGGGCTCCGGCAGGATAAGGGCACATAAACATCGCACGGGTTGATTTTCAGAAAATCAGCCAGTCCACCCGTATGATCCCAGTGGGAATGGGAAATGAACACTTCGTCAACTCCCATAGGATCGATGTCGAGCAACATCATATTCCTAAACAGGATATCCCCTTTTGCACCGGTATCAAAAAGAATCTTTTTCCCGTCTGTTTCGATCAAGCAGGAAAACCCCCAGTCCGCGACAAGACCATCTACGGCCGTCTCATTATCATAGAGAATCGTCGTTTTCATATCTCCCAAAACCTTTTTTTCTTGTACACTGTTCAAATTTTGCGGTGGTTCTTTTCCAACCCGAAAATGGGTGCTATTTCATAATCGCCGTGCTATCATAAGCGGATTAATTCACAGCAAACTGAAAATAGAATAGAAAGGGAGGAAAATCAATGAAAAAAGTAGCAATTATAGGTTGTGGTTCGTATATGGACAGCGGATATGGATGCCCCGGGGAATGGCGCTGCTTGAAGGCGGCTGCGCTGGGTGAAGGCCGGTTTGATAAGCCCTCCCAGGTGACGGCCTTTGTAAAATGCGAGTGCCCGGGACGAACCCTTGCAACCAACATGGGGATGGCCATGAAGCTCTCTGAAGTCAAACCCGATGTGATTCACTTGAGTTCCTGTCTTGTCAATGCCAAACCGGGGTGCCCCTACGGCACAGCCGAGGAGTTTGCCCAAATCCTGGAAGACAAAACCGGGATCAAGGTGATTTCGGGAACCCACGACTATCATTAGGCCTTTTAATTTAAAAGTATAGGAATTTCCATTTTATGCCTAATGAATTCGGCATGATAGGATACGAGTGATTTTTTTTGAACGTCCAACGTTGAACATCGA
>JAGHDR010000394.1 GCA_021159825.1 Deltaproteobacteria bacterium
AAATAAATCTGTCCCCCCTTTTCTTTTCTCCAAATGTTTGAGCAAAATTCCGGAAGGTACCTCAAAGAGGGTGGATCAGGGGAAAATGTGGATTAAGATGTTTTGAAATGGGTGCTTATCCAATCCATTCGGCGTACCCGTCTGCACCGCTCCGACATAATGACGCATTGGGCTTCATAAATGGCCTTTTCCAAGTCATCGTTAATGATGATATAATCGTACCACGAACAGCTCTTGATTTCTTTAGATGCCTGCGCCATCCGTTTTTTGATCACCGACGGATCATCTATTCCCCGGGTTGTCAAGCGGTCTTCCAGAGTCTCAAGAGATGGCGGCAATAGAAAAATTAGAACACTCTCGGGGAATTGTTTTTTCACATTCCGCCCCCCTTGAACATCCACGTCCATCAGGATGTCAAAGCCGGCCGAAATCTGAGCATTAATTGCCGCCAGGGAAGTGCCATACAAATGGCCATAGACTTCCGCCCACTCCAGAAAAGCATTTTGCTCAATCATTTCCTTGAAGGTACTCCGGGTGACAAAATGATAATCAACCCCGTCCTGTTCACTGCCGCGAGGCCTGCGGCTGGTATGTGAAATGGAATATGCCAGAGCCTCAACCCTTTCCATCAAGGCCTCTGCAATGGTCGATTTCCCGGTGCCTGAGGGCGCTGAAAAAACGAAAATCTGTCCGGTCATGATTACCCTTCCAATTTCTGCGGGGGAGGTTTTTTAACGGCCGGGTCGGCGTAAATACCTTTATGAGAATACACCCTGTGGTATCAGAGCAGGCTGTATTGGCGACATTTTTCCTCAAACAACTCAATGCCCCTTACTTCTTCCGGTCCCATCCGGTAGGTCAGCGATTCAAAGTACATCTCAAGAAAATCTTTCCGTAATCCGAACTTCTTTTCAGCCTCGGTTGCAATCCTATGGATATTTTTCTCGCCCCACCTGACCGATTCCATGACTTTTTCGTTAACTTCGCTCATATCTGCATCCTTCCGGGAAACAGATATCCCAAAAACCATTGAGCATCCTGTTAACCTATGCCATTCTTCACCCAGATCCATAACAACATTGCATGTTCTCCTCGCCTTTATGGCCTCATCACCGATAACAAGTGCATGACTGCTGTGTTTGAGCAGGTCGCTTGCCCCACTCTCATTGACAGGGACAAGACTGTTTTTCATTTTTCTTTCAATCAAGATGATCTTGAGGAGATTCAGGGAGGTCATGGTCTGATTCGTTATTGCGATACTTCCGTTCTCCAGCTGCTCTTTTTTTGAAACAACGAGAACACTTAAAACCTTGTCTTTTGCGGCGACACAAAAATCATAAGTTCTTAAGCTACCCTTGTTTTTTAAATAATAAAAAGAAGGAACAGGCGCAAAATCTATTTCACCCCTGCCAAACATCGCCGCGAGCCTGGCCGGCGGCGCCTCGATTATCGGGAACCCGTCATGCTCCAGTCGAAAGTAGGGTAACAGATTATTTATAAAGCCGAATTTGCCAATTCTCGCATTCATAAAGAGATCCTCAAAGCATTGTAAAATGTGTCCCTATCAACCGATATTTCATTGGCGGCTTTTACAATGTCCAATCATGGTTTACTCTTCCAATTCCCGGGAAGAGATGTTTCCATCGGGGCTGAATCGCTGTGCAATGGTTTCCGATTGTACCGCAGACAAAATGACATGGTTGCTGTCCGTGATCAATACGGAGCGGGTGCGCCTTCCTTGGGTGGCATCAATAAGCCGTTTTTCCTCCCGGGCTTCGTCGCGAAGTCGCTTTATGGGCGCTGCGCCGGCAGAGATGATGGCAATTACGCGTCTGGAAACAACCGAATTTCCAAAACCGATATTCACAAGCTTAACACTCATGGACAAATCTCCTTTTATTCCACATTTTGGACCTGCTCCCGAAGTTTTTCCAACTCCGCCTTCATTTCCACCACCGTTCTCGAAACAAACCCGTTCGAAGCTTTTGAACCGAGGGTATTGACCTCCCGGTTCATTTCCTGAATGAGAAAATCGAGCCTTCTGCCCACCACATCGTCCATTTCCAGGTATGTGGTGAACTGTTCAATGTGGCTTCCCAATCGAACCAGTTCTTCCGTGATATCGGACCGTTCTGCAAAAACAGCCACTTCCTGAGCAATGCGATCCGGATCCACTTCAACCCCCTGGCACAGCCTCTCCACATTTTCCTTCAGGCGGTTTTGATAGGCCTCAACGATCTCGGAAGTACGGCCGCGCACATCCTCAACGAAACCGCTTATCCTTTTAAGTCTTTTTCTCAAGTCGGTCTCGATGGCAGACCCTTCTTTCCGTCTCATTTCCATCAGGGAATCAAGACCCGGAGAAAGAGCTTCGTGAAGGCCCTTCCCCATTTCTTCTTCGTCATCCGTATCCGTTTTAACGCTCACCACATCATTCATTTGAAGAAGGGTTTCCAACCGCAGATCCTGTTTGAGACCTGACCGTTCGGACATCTGATCAAAAATCTTCAAATAGGCGTCTACCAACGGCAGGTTCAATTCGAGCGCATAGGGGGGTGCCTCATGGGAGCTTTCGATTTGAAAGAAGACCTCAATACGTCCCCTTTTGATCTTTTTGTCGATGAGGGTTCGCAGTTGTTTTTCAAACCCCTGGAGATTTCTGGGTATTCTGATAACGACGTCCCGATAACGGTTGTTAAGCGATTTAATTTCCACCAAAAACCGCTTTCCATCCCGCAGGCAATCTCCTTTTCCATAGGCGGTCATGCTTTTAATCAATGGGTTTTTCCTCTCTTAATTGAGCCAGGTATTTGGACCTGATGGTATTAAAGCAGTTAATCATTTTGGGATCGGCATAATCGGGGTAAGTCCAGTCCAACGTCACAAAACCGCCCCGTTTGAAAACCAGTGTCAGATCGGCGTAGATCCCTTTTTTCAGATAGATCCTGTGGATGTAATTCTTTCCGGTGGCCAGAACCAGCCTTTCCAGGGAAATATACCCCGGATCGATATTGATGCGCCTTTGTTG
>JAGHDR010000320.1 GCA_021159825.1 Deltaproteobacteria bacterium
ATATTGATGATGTCCTTAAGAATGATAAAAAAAGCGCTGAAAGAATAAAAATTATTATTGAAGCAACTAAATATGCACATTCAAAATATAACATGAAAGTATATGTTTGGTGTCATGAATTTTCAGGAATAAGCAAAATACAGCCGATTATTTATACAACACCAAACGCGAAAGTATGGAAAGGACGTAAAGAGGCATACAAAAAAGCGCTGAAAGAAATCATCCCTGACGTTGATGGAATTATTCTGATGTTCGGTTCTGCTCCGGTTACACCATGGTCCACAATAAGCACTGCTCCTCAGGCTTACAGAATACAAAAAATAGTGGAATATATCGGTGGATATGTTACAAAAGATTTAAATAAAGAACTGTTCATTAGAACTTTTGTCCATAACCCTCTCGAAGTTCCATGGCACAGCATGGGTCTGAAAAGTGTGAAAGATGTTGAATTTACAGGAATGCATAAAGGGCCTGTTCAGGATTGGGAACCATACAATCCGCATCATCCATGCATTGGAAATATCGGAAATCATCCATGTGTAGAGGAACTTGACGTTGCCGGTGAATATTATGGACTCGCAATTTTACCTTTCTGTGCTCCCGGGTATTATCGCTATAGATTAAACCATCTCTGGAAAAATAACGGAGAAGGTGCTGTAATGCGCGTTGAGAGAGGAACAAACAGTGCATTTAATACACCAAATGAAATAAACGTTTATGCAGTCAGCCAGTTCATTAATGATAGAAACAAACCGATTGAAGAAATCTGGGATGAATTTATCGGTTATTACTACAAACAGCCAAAAGTTTCTGAAAATGCTAAAGCATTAAAGGAAATATTAAAAAACACATTTCCGATACGCAGGAAATCCCACTATGTCCGGGGAATATGGGCTTTTGCAAAAAGCAGTGATTTTCCGAAAAGCACAAAACTCAGCGATGGACAGTTTTTCAGCAGGGGTATGATGCCTCAATGGGATTCTGCATGGCTGGATGAATGGTCAGCATTAGCTGCTTTTATAAGTAAACAGACAATCCTTCATATATGGCAGGAAGGAACAGAAGCTGTAGGCCTTGCAAATGAAAGCCTTGAAAAATTTAAAAAGCTTGATATATCAGAGAAAAAAGATGAAACCCATAAATGGCTTCTTCATCAGAAATATACAACGGAAGCATGGCTGGATATTGATTTGATAACATGGTCTTTGAAGTATAGAAAAACTCATCCTTTTGAGAAAAAGACTAAAAACTGGATCACCTGGGCTTACAATGACCTTATAAGAATTCATGACAGGATGGTTGAAGATGGTTTGTCGGATGTAAAAGTTCAATCTCCGGCTTCACTTAAAAAGTTTATGGATACTGTTAAAGAAAACGTAGGAAGCGGAAAAGGCAGTAAGCCTCAAACTTTCTTATTCTCTCCGGTAAAAACCGTTGATGTTGACTCAAATTCTGTAACAATTGAATTCAGCACAAATAAAACAGCAAAGGTATCAATAGATTACGGATTGGAGTTACCGGATTACACAAACACAAAAGATATCGGCAAGGTGGAAGTAAACACTCTGCAAACTGTAACTATTCCAGGATTAGAACCGAACAGCCGTTATGTTGTAAGACTTCGCGGAACCTATAAAAATAAAGAATATTTAGGAGGTGATTTCTGGATATTCACTCCGGTAAAATAAATTCAATTTTACTCTTGAAAAGCAACATCATGGATGCTCATCGCCCACGCCTTATCGGCTGCGCCGGAGAAATGCCCGGCGTGGTCGCCACAGAAGCACCAACAGCAAGCAGGCCAACAGGATCTGGGTCAACCAGATTCCCGGTATGTCGCCCACAACACCCTGCCCAACCCATTTTTTGGTAATTGCGCCCAGGTTGTAATAGACGGCGAAGACTAAAATTCCCAGGGGCATCCTGGTGTATTTTCCCTGCCGGGGCGAGGATCGGCTCAACGGCACGCCAAGAAGGGCCAACAGGATGGTTGAAAAGGGTGCAGCCAGTCGCCACTGTAATTCAGCGAGTTCTTCCGGATGACCCGAATGCCACAATTGTTCGGTTGAAACGGCCTTCACCTTTTGTTTCAATGGCATCACATCTTTGGGCGCCAGGGGCATTTCCAGGTTTCTGAACCGTAAAATACCCCATGCCTTTTCGGTTTCGGAAAACGTATACAAATGACCGTCTTGAAATACCAGAACAGGTTCCGGGACCGCATCCCGGGAGCGTTGCGCGGCGGTCTCCGCATAAACGATTACCAGTTCATCATGGCGTCTGATTTGCATAAATACATGCCGGGCTTGATTTTTGCGGTGATCAACCTTCTCTGCAAAGATGACCATTCCGCCATCCTCGAGTTCATAAAAATTCCCGCCTTTCATTCGCGTGATATCAAAATTAACCTCTGCCCCGGCCTTCAACCCAAAAAACTGATTCCATGCCCAGGGGCGAATGTACAGAGAAAAACAGGCCACAATCATACCGGCCGTAATGGCTAAAAGCACAACCGGTTTCAGCACGCGAACCATGCTTATGCCGCAGGCGGACATGCCGGTCATTTCAGAATTCATGTAAAAGCGGCCAAAAGCGATCATCACCGATAAATACAGGGTCGTCGGCAATAACACCTCCAGAGCAATGGCGATTCTGAGCAGGACCAAAAGGATGACCGTGGAACCCGGCAACTGGCCCCGGACCGCATCCTCCAGATACCGCGCGGCGATATAGCACCCGAAAATACCCATTAGCACGGTACATATCGTCATTGCGGGCTTGGATATTTCACGCATGATGTAACGATCAATAATCACGTTCCATCCCACCTTTTTTGCCGTATCCGCCGGAAACGACCCGGTCCGCCTGTTCGAGATCAGCAGGGTAATCCACCTCGCACCAACGCAGCCCGGTGATGGAACAGGTCCACACCGGCATGATCCGGGCCATTTCATCAATCACGGACAGGTACCATTTCCCGCCGGCCGCGGCGTCGCCCAAGGCCTTTTTCAAGGCATTGCGGAATAACAGGGGACCCGCCTCGCGAAACAGGATCATACCGATGGACTCTCCTTGAACCTTGTCATGGGCGATGTTTTTCCCAATTCTGAGAAGCTGGCGCCCCTCCATCGCCACTTTCATATCATCGGCGTCATACAGCTCCTTATGATCTACGACAACCGTTACCGGATGATCAGGCGATTTAAAAAGACGCTTCAGCACGTCGGTCTCAAATAGGGTGTCGCCATTCAAGAGGATAAAATCCTCGTCCATTTCATGGCGTGCGGCCCAGCAGCTCACCAGGTTGTCCGTTGTGGCATATGCCGGATTGTAAAGGGTTCTGACGGGTCCGGGTCCATAGGATCGCTGAAGAACCGCCTCGACCTTTTCCCCATGATACCCGGTTACGACGATGATCTTATCAACCCCGCATTGGCGCAGTGCATCGATCTGCCATTCAATCAATGTCTTTTTTTGAACCGGCAAGAGACATTTCGGGGTCTCAGCCGTCAGCGGCAACAATCGTTTTCCCTGCCCGGCGCTTAGAATGATTGTTTTCATAGACAGCCTTGGATTATGATTTTACGTTAGTGCCTTACTCCTGAAACCCTGTCATAAAAAAACAAGAAAAGTGAAAGGTGAAAAGTGAAGAGTAAGGGATCGAGATATCAACTTGTCACTCTTCACTCTTCACTCTTCACTCTTCACTCTTCACTCTTCACTCTTCACCTATTCAGTAACAGCATTGGGTTGCGGGTATCCCGCTTTGGGTGTTTGGTCGGCGACCCTTCCCGCCGGTTGAAAGCCTTTGCGGTCCGAGGCCGAATGCAGAAGGAAATCTGCGATGGCCCTGGCGCCTCTTTCGGCCGCCGTGGTCTCCCGCTCGGTATGGAACGTGTAGGCGAAAGCCTCGCGCTGCCTTTTGATAAACCGATGATGGGTGGCAAATGCCTGCTTCAGCGCCTGAACGAACTCCGGCCCGATGTTTTCGACCACCTGCCCCAATGTCCAGTGAAGATAGGCAGGATTGCCCTGCCAGGCGACCTGATGGCCGTTCAGAAAAATACAGGGCCGGGGTTCCAGCAAAAATTCATAGACCTGACTGCTCACGTCCCCGAGATAGATATCGGCTGCCAGCATATAGGTCATATCCACTGAAGCGTTGCTGCCCGTATCAATATGAATATTCGGCGCCTGGCGGTATTTCCGGGGCAGGAATGCGCCATGCCGCATGCTTCTTTTAAAAAGCACCACATGGGGCGCAAAAATCAGGTTGACCTCCCTGTGATTAAAAAAATATTCAAGCACCTGCAACCCCATGGTCCTCCAGGAGGATTCCGACTGGTCGAAATGGGGATTGTACACGACGATGGGGTTGTCATTGTTGAACAGTCGTGGAATTTTTCGCTTCAGGCCCCGGACGACCTCGAATTTTGGATAGCCTGCCACAGCGAAGCGTCCCTCGCGCAAGAATCCCAGGGCATTGAGCCGGTCTACATATTTTTGACCCGGCAGGAGGGTAAAATCAAAGGCCAATGAACGGTCTCGGTCATCAAACCCTCCCTTTCTGTCCCCCGCGCCATGACGGGTGTGGATCATGATCAGATCCTTCAATCCGCAGGTCTTACGCAGGTGCATACAGGTGCGCTCAGGCGCTACAAGGGCATCCAGCCCTCGAAAGAAACGGAGGTTACAGCGCAGCATGACCCTTTTCCGCACGAACAGCCATCCGGATACAATCGGGTCGATTTTTCTGTAAGGCCAGGGAACCGTCAACATCTGAAATTTACAGCGATGCCCCGGGTACAGGGTTCCTATGGCCTCAACAAGATCCATCTCCTGACGGGATGAGCACGCAACCATCACTTCCATATCCTGATAGCGCCGCGACAGTTCAAATGCATAGGGCGCCGCATGAGGCACCTGGTGAGGAAAATAATGATTAAAAAGAAATCCGATTCGCAATACGACACCCAAAATCTCCCATGGAAACCCTTCTTGTGATTCAAACGCCCATTCAGGCGGACATTGCCGTCGGTTGCCCATGCCCCGCGTGGTTTTCCACAAGCCCGGCCTCGCCGTTTTTCAATTGAAAAACCCTGTCCGCCTCATGGAACATGGCCTTTTGATGCGAAATCGCCAGGATCGTGAGTTTTCCTTTCAGCCCGCCCAACGTTCTGCAGATATCCGCCTCGCTGACGGGATCCAGCGCGCTGGTGGCCTCATCCAGAATCAAGAGTTGCGGTTTATGCACCAGCGCCCGCGCAATGGTAATCCGCTGCCGCTGGCCGCCGGAAAGCCGCCCCCCCCGTTCGCCCACGACACTATGAATCCCTTCCGGCATTTCCATGACAAAATCCCGGGCCCCTGCATCACGAAGGGCCCGCTCCGCATCTTTTTCCGTAAATTCAGGGGCGCCCAGGGTCACATTAACAAGCACCGTGTCATGCAAAAGCAGTGTTTCCTGGGGTACATAGCCGATCATCC
>JAGHDR010000076.1 GCA_021159825.1 Deltaproteobacteria bacterium
CCGTGGGCCTGAGGTAGCCGCCCTCTATGAGAAAAATCGCGCTCTAGACCGTCTCGAGTCAGTATTCGATTATCTGGCGGCCGAGATTCGGGATCGTCCTGCGGTGGTGGTGTGTTCGCACGCGGGGCCTGCTTCAGCGTATTACGCGCAGGAAGAGACGCTCTGTTTAAAAGGTTTTTCCGCCGTTGCCCAGCCGGAAGACGCCCCCATTCTGGTGAGCGCAAACACGTTGCTTACGGCAGGCGAACTTCTGCAGTTGGCCGGTGCGCGAAGGTCGATCCTGGCTGTGGGGGAAGCCACCCTTATTCCGACCGCACATGTGGTTGCGGGGTTGCGCGCGGCACTCTTGGTCGATGCACGTATGGGGGCTGTGGGACCGGTCTCGAATCTCGCGGAAGGCCTACAACTGACATCCGTGCCGTACATGTATCTGAACCGGCGGAACTATCAGGCGCTGGCCGATCGCTATGCCCGGAAAGGAGCTCGTGTGGAGACAGACGTTCTGCAGGACTTTTGTCAGCTTTTGCGTACCGATGCTTTACGCGATTTACAGCCGGAGACGAAACTCACGGAAATCCCCTCCGCCTTGCGCGAAAAAGGCTGGACGCTTTCGGTTGCGGGGGATGTATACGTTCATCGCTTTGGGGAAATGCTGGATCCGCCGCGCGAAGACTTGCAGGCGCTGGTACCACCCACCGCGACGAGTGTTCTGGACGTCGGGTGTGCAACGGGGCAATTTGGGAAATCGCTGAAAAATGCGCGGCCCGGATTGCACGTTTGCGGAATTGAACTAAATCCTCAAGTGGCACGCGAAGCCGAAGGTGTGTTGGATTGTGTGATTGCCAAGCCGGTGCAGGAGGTGGCGTTTAATCACACTTATGACTGTGTGGTGTGTGGTGAGTTGTTGGAGCATCTGGCGTCTCCCCCGGCACTGCTGAAACACCTGCGTTCCGCCATCGCGCCGGGAGGGAGTCTTATTGCCAGCAGCCCATGCGTCACACACTGGTCGGTGATTCGTGATATGCTGGAAGGGCAGTTTGAGTATGTTCCCTTCGGGATTCTGTGCTTCGAACACATTCATTTTTTCACCCCCGCGAGCATGCGGGCGGTCTTTTCTGAGGCGGGCTTTCACATTGAGCAGGAGATTGCCACACGCTATGCCGATGGCCCCGAAGCGGCGGCGTTTTTCCGGATGTTGCAGGGATGTTCGTTTTCGACCGCTAAAGAAACATTTGAAATCGCCGAATTGACGGTACTGGCAAGACCCGTATGATGGAAAATGGCGTCAGCATCATCATCCCCACCTGTAACGGAGGCCAAATTTTTTCACAGTGTCTGTCCGGCCTCAAACGGCAGGACTATGCGGGCCCGCTTCAACTGATTATCGTGGATTCGGGCTCAACCGACAAAACGGTTGAACTGGCCATGAAGGCTGGAGCAGAAGTCCAAAGAATTGATCCGAAACAGTTCCACCATGCCAGAACCAGAAATGAGGCACTTTCGCTGGCAAATCATGAAAAAATTGTCTTTACGGTGCAGGATGCGATTCCCTGCTCTGACATCTGGCTTACGTCGTTGGTCCACGCATTGGACGATTACCCGGTGGCGGCCGTATACACCGCGCAGATACCCCATGATGACGCAACGCCCTACGCCCGCTTCGAAATCGAATCCATCAACGAAGCAAGGGGTCATGACCCCGTTATTCAGGAGACCGAATCCCTTGAATCCTATGCAGAAATGCCGTACAACCGGGCCTACCGGATGATTGGGCTGGATAATGTGTGCGCCATCTATCGAAAGGACCGTTTACTGAGGGAGCCCTTTCCGGAGGTGGATTTTGCCGAAGACATGGCCTGGGCCCAAAAAAGCCTGTTAATGGGTCATAAAATCCTTTATAACCCCCGTATCCAGATGAAACACTCTCACAACCGTCCGCCACAATACGCATTTTGCCGCCAGATTATCAATTCTTTTTGGTGTGCAAAGATCATGGGGAGGGTGGAAGATGATCTGTCTTTTCTGGAGGTAGGAGATCTGAAGAGCCTGACTGGCGGCGCTCTCTCTTTCGTTTCCAGTCTGCTGTCCAATATTTTTTCCGACGAACCGGAATATCCAGGTGGAAAATCTTTGCTTCGGGAAATTCTCGGGAAATATCCCCAAGACAACTGGGTGAAACGTTTTCTGGTTGGCAGGATTTATCGACGGCAAAAACCCATGCCGGAAAGAGTAAAAAAGCTGGCTGGTAATATGGAAACCGGAATAGGCACACTTTTTCATCTGATTCGGGGAAAATACCATATGAAGGACGAAAAAAAACAGATGTTGCTTCTTGATCAGATTGTCGCCAATGTCATGGGAAGGGCCTATGGAGAGGTTTACGCCAGTCGCCTGTTGAAAGACAATATATCGCCATCCCTTGAGTCTTTGATGCGCCCTTTTTTTCATGGGGTGTGATGGGGGTTGAAAATGATTGAGGTAAAACCGGGACCTTTGAAAAAGGCATGATGAATTGATGAAGATACTACAAATCAGCACTTATGATATCAGAGGCGGCGCAGCAAGGGCCACATACCGGTTGCATCGCGGTTTGCGCGGCATGGATCAAGACTGCTGCATGCTGGTCAGGACCAAAGAGACGGATGACGATTTTGTTTCAGCTGTTGGTCAGGAGCAGGAAACGGATGAGAATGCGTTTTTTCTGGAAGTGCCCATTCAAGAGCAATACATCAATTCGCATCGAACAGACATCAGCAATACATTGTTTTCGCTTCCCTATCCCGGCTACGATATTTTCCGGTCGCCCCTGGTGCAAAATGCGGACATCATCAATCTGCATTGGGTTTCCCGGTTTCAGTCGCCCGTGACGCTGAAACATATTTTCGCACTGGGTAAGCCTGTTGTCTGGACATTACACGATCAGTGGGCCTTTACGGGAGGGTGCCATTACTCCAGCGGTTGTGTGGGGTACCAAAGCAGTTGCAAAGAATGCCCGCAGCTTGCAAACGATCCATTTTCTTTGCCTGAAGCCATCCTGCACGACAAAGAAGACCTTTTCCAAAATGCCAACTTGACGATTGTCACACCAAGCCGATGGATGGGCCGTTGCGCCGGGGAAAGCCGCCTGTTTAAATCCTTGAGGGTTGAAGTGATTGCCAATTCTTTGGAAACAGACCTCTATTCTCCATTGGCCAAGGAGCAGGCCAAAAAGCGCCTCGAAATCCCGAATGATGCGATAACATTTCTTTTCGGCGCCATAGATGGAACCGAAAAAAGGAAGGGGTTTGCTAAACTGATAGGTGCCATGAAGTCCTGCCGACAGATGGAAGCTTTTCAAGAGTTGCTGCGGAAAGACCAGTTGAGGCTCCTCTGTTTTGGAAGTCCCAATGACCAGCTGGAAAGCATGGGAATCCCAGTCATCTCACTGGGACAACTGGATACGGATGAAGAAATAAGAGATGCCTATTCAGCCGCGGATCTCTTTTTGCTGCCATCCCTGGAGGATAATCTTCCCAACACCATACTGGAATCCATGAGTTGCGCTACGCCGGTGGTGGCTTTTGACGTCGGGGGCGTCCCGGATATGGTTACAGACGGTGTTCATGGCCTTCTTGTCAAAGCCTTTAACACCCAACAAATGGGCGAGGCAATTGTCTCCCTTGCACTGGATCCCGAGAGGCGGATATCCATGGGAAAAGCGTGTCGTGAAAAGGTTACCAGGGATTATGCCCTGGATGTCCAGGCGGGAAATTATTTGAACCTGTATGACGATTTGCTACATCAGGATCAGCCTTCAAAACCTAACATGAAAAACAGCTCGGGATCAACCGATGGAATGGAAAATAACGCTACACTTCCTTTGCCGCCCACCCAATCCCATCTGGATACAACCTTGGGACCCCGGTTTGGCACTGTTTATAACGATTTGCTGTTTCAGGCCCTCAAGTCTTACGCCCCTCACGTGCACAATCAGTGGAACATGAGTGAGCTGGACCGGGCCAACCGCATGGGACAAATCCAAAGACTGACCCTGCTACTGAAATCCTGTGAGGTCGATCGCGAAACACGCCTGCAACAGGTCGAAGAACTGACCACACTGCTGGAGGCCTGCGAAACAGATCGAGCCGCCCGATTGGATCTGATTAACAGTCTTGTCAAAAAAGTTAATAACAAAAAAGTTAGAAAAGAGCTAGACGATTGTCATCTGGAATTGCAAAGGCGCGATTCCGAAATAGAAGGATTGAAACAAAAATTACATCAGGAGACACAAAGAGCGCTGTTAGCAGAACGGGGTTCACATGCCCTTGAAAATACCGGGGTGGTTAGAAAAGCCGGAAAGCTGGGGTTTATTAAATTAGAAAAAATGGATTTTCTGAAAAACGATGAAGATGAAAAATAAATTTATATGGATGAAAAATCATTTTTTTATTTTAGGTTATACGGTTTGAGGGGGCACAG
>JAGHDR010000243.1 GCA_021159825.1 Deltaproteobacteria bacterium
CCAGCATCAGCACCAGGGAAAATCGCCCATTACCATTTGAATTAAACCGTTTTCTGACGACATAGGCACCGATACGCGCCTTTTGAATTAGTGGTATTCCCAACAGAACTCCTTAATGTTCAGTTATCTTTTGTTTCCATTTCACAGAATCGCTTCATCAGATCCAGGGTCCGTGTCCATGGCCCTTCCCACCCGTCAGCGGGGGGTATGCGGATCAAAATCCGTTGCAACTGGTCACAGGCCGACCCATGATCTTCGTCTTCCAGGTAAGCCTCCGCGAGTCCCAGACGATTTTCAATAAAATCAGGAGCCTGCATAACGGCCCGTTGGTAATGAAGAATGGCCTTTTCCAGATCCCCGATGCTCACAGGGGGGTCGGGCGCCCGCAGATAGAGCTCCCCCAGCATCCGGTCCGGGCCGCCATGATCCAGTTCAGGGTTCAAGCGGGACGCTTCAAGTGCGCCCTGTTCGATGACCGGCACCAGGCTCAATCCCTTCAGGGGTTGGTTTTCAGCCTCCAGCCCGGCCAGGTAAGCGACCAGGTAATGGGCTGTCGGGTTTTTCGGATCCCGGGCAACAACTGCTTCAGCCATGTTACGTCCTTTTACAGCATTTTCAAGCCGTACGGATTGACTTGTTCCGTTCCGGGCCAGCACGGCATAGCAACGGGCGGCCTGTAATGCCGCTCCCGGGTCCTGTTTGCTCTGCTGCACCCACATAAGTGCCTGGTTTCGGGTACAGAGCGACCACAAAGAAGATTTTTCCGTGGCCCCGGTTATGCTATCCACAATTGTCTCATGCCGCGACATGCCCTTGATTGGGGCGCAGGCCGCCAGGAACAGAAGGATAATCCACAGGCTATGGTATAAAACAAGCATCAGCTTTTTCGCCTAAACGGAACTGCAGCAGATCCGGATCGGCCGGTCCAAACCCGTCGGTTTGTAGAAGGGTCAGGAGTTTTGCGGCATTTGCATCCGCCTTCATACCCTGAAGTACACCGGCCAGCTTTTTCATTGAATCGTTGGCGGTTCCGAACCACACCACCGGACTAGTGGGCAATTCCCGGGAAATGTGCATGACTTTGATCTTCTTGCCGATAGGCATGGTGTTAACAGTCTCATACTGAACGCGGTCCAGCACAACCCCCGTGATTTTTTCTTTGACCAGCGAGCGCAGAGACCGCACGGGTCGAAAGGTCCCTTCAAGGGTAAAGGGCAACCGGTCCGGAAGCAGTCCAAACAGCAGGCAGGCGGCCGCCTTTTCTTCAAACAGCATGTTTCCTCGAATTTTCCCGTTTAGGGACTTCCAGTCTGAATCCGCATCTTTCCGGGCCATTAGTTGCCAGACATCTTTTGCGAGCCCGCCGGGCCTGGTGGCGGCCATGGGCGTCATTTGAAAATCCATTGCGTGTTGGACGTATACCCCCAATTGAACAATGCCCCATGCCGGGGGTGATGATTTCAGGAATGCCAATGCGGGTGCCAACTGGTTGAAATAATGCCCCTTAATGGTTTCATCCGATCCCATTTTCTGCTGAATATAATGGGCCAGGGCGGCCATCACCGGACGGGCCTCCGCCTCCGTCCCCGGCTGACCCGGCTGGATCACGGCGAAATCCAGATTGCCTGCCTCAACTTGCCCGGTAACAGTCCAGAGAAGCATGGTGAAAAAGAGAATGATAACCCCATTTTTTTTCAAAACAACCCTCTGTTGTCAGTTTTTTTCGCCCTTGGTAAAATGCCCCATCAGCTTCAGGATAGGCGGCAGCGCAAAGAGACACGCCAGCATACCCATCAAAGATCCCAATACCATGATGGCGCCCAGGCTTGCCAGTCCTCGGTGCTGGGCAAACAGCAAACCGCCGAAACCGATCATGGTGGTGGTAAAGCTCAGGGCCACGGCGGTGGGGGTTCCCGTAAAAAAGAGCCCGCCAACCCCCGACTGCGTAGGGCGGTCAGCGAGTAGGGGTTCAATTTCCCGCCAGCGGGCCAGGAAATGCACCCCCCCGTCCACTCCGATGGCAAGCAGGATGGGAATGGCAAAGAAGTTGGCCAGATTAAAATGGAGCCCCAGCCAGCCCATCAGTTCCAGGAGCCATAACATACTTATGCTCAAAGGTAAAATGGTAAGCATCACATATCGCACGGAACGGGCATAAATCCAGAGAATCAGGCATACCAGCAGAATGGTCAGCCCCGCTGCCTGGAGAAACGTGCGGCGCATCAAACGGGCCGATTCATATACCCCCACAGGTACTCCGCTTACATAAGGGTCCACCTTTCGCAGGTCTGCCAGGAAATGCCCCAGCGCTTCAAAATCCCAGATGTCTCCCTTAGGGCTGATTTTAATCTGATATCGTCCATCCTTCCCCACATACAAATCCCGTAAGCCCGGGGGGAGGTTTTCGGGCGTGACCGATTTTGCGCCGAGCCATCGCTTCAATTGCTCAAGGGATGTGATGATATCCCGCCCCATTGTCGCCTCCAGCTGCTCAAGACGACTGACCCGTTCCGGATATCGCTCCAGTTGTTCCAGGGCGGAATCCAGCGCCACCATGTTTTTCCCTACAAGGGCGATCTCCTGCCCGGCCCCTGCAACAAACAGTTTTTCTTCCAGGTTTTCAAGGGATTCGGATAAACGATGAAGTGCCGTCTTAAACTTTTCAGTGTGGAGGGGGCGTTCCGGCGGCAGTTGATCCGGGACGTTTTCAAGGGCCATGGCCGCTTTTTGGTATTGGGCTGATTTTTCTTCCTGCCCGCTGGGAATGAAATCGAGGACGCTTTCCACCCGGCCCACAGAGGGGATGGCCATGAGCTTTTTCGTCAAGTTTTTGACCTGTTCCAAGGTCCTCGCCGAAATGATGGCATACCAGGTGGACTCATCGGCGGTTTCAACCAGAATCCTTTCGTATTCAACGGATTCCAGTCCTTTGGCCTGAAGTTCCAGCAGGTTGTAATCGAAACGCACCTTGAAAAGCCCAGGCAATGCCAGAAGGGTGATGGTCAGCAGAATGCCCAGCACCCGTTTCGGGCGCTGAAAAAAGCGCTCCAGCAGGGGCATGGCTGTGATTCTGGGCATTGATGAGGGAAAAAGATTTTTTTTGCCGGCCAGCAGCAGCATGGCCGGCAATACAACCATCATGGATACCAGGCAGAACAGAACGCCGGTACCACCGATAAGCCCCAGTTGCGCCAGACCGATGAAATCAGACCCCAACACCGAATAGAAAGCGCAGACCGATGTAATGGCGCCCAAAATCACGCCGGGACCGGTTCGAAACAAAGACGCCCGGACGGCATCCTCCACACCCAGCCCTTTGCCGTACGCTTCCACATAGCGCATGACCACGTGAATTCCAAAATCCACACCGATACCCACCAGCACCAGGACAAAAACCACTGACAGTAGATTCAATTCTCCCACAGTAACCGTGGCAAATCCGAAACTCCACGCTGTGGCCATAGCCAGCGAAAGCAGCACCAGAAAGGGCCTTAGCCATCCATGGAGAACAATCATGAACAGGACGCCGATCAAGAGCACCGCAATAACAGCCGCCCGCGTCATGTCCCGGTCCGTGGTTTCCATTTCGTCCGCCTGAAGGGCAGGCCTTCCGGTGAGCCCCACCGCCAGACCGGGAAACTCCGAACGGGTGGTTTCGAGGGCCTCGCGCACCGCCGCAAGCGGTTTGCCGACTACATCCAGAGCACCGAAATCCTTGGCCGGCAGGATTCGCATGACCAGCAGTCGGCCGGAAGCGGTAAAAAAATACTCGCCGCGGCCCCGGCTGAGATCAAACAGCGAACCATCAAACTTTTTTCCCGACAACGTTTCATCCACATTCCCCAGAAGACCCTCAAGGAACCCCAGCGCCTGCCCCAGCAACGCCGAATCCATATTCACCAAGTCCTGCCCCCTGTCCTCTGACCTCTGCCCTCCGTCCTCCGTCTTCTGCCCTCCGTCCTCCGTCCTCCGTCCTCCAAGCAGTTCCGCAGCCATGCTGAAGAAGCCGGCCAGGGTCCCGTCCC
>JAGHDR010000012.1 GCA_021159825.1 Deltaproteobacteria bacterium
AACGCAAAGATCCAACATGCTATTACGTGGCAATAAATTTGTGCGACGTCATGACTTAACACCCTCAATCCGCTTGTATATAGCGTTCATGGTACTCATGGCCAAAACAACTGGCGACTGGGGAAAAATTAAAAGCCGCATTTGTGCAGTGGCACGTGAAGGAAGTCTTCCAGGGTGAAGCGAGATACGCGGTATAAGATAGCTGAATGGCAGAAGGTTGGGCCCGGCCAACAGCCGGGTTAACCGCGTAGTTTGTTGGTTATGCCTCAAAAAAATGGTTGCCAACATAAGTCATAAGTCATAATATAGCGGCATGCGAATAACACTATCCATACCCGATGTTGTGGCACGTCGATTCCAGGCGGCTATACCTGCTCGCCAACGGTCGCGTCTCGTCACCCGTTTGCTTGAACAGGAGTTGTCTAAACGCGATGACACGCTTGCAGCCGCTTGCCGTGCCGCCAATCGTGACAAGGCGCTGCAACGTGAGATTGACGAATGGCAGTCGTTCGACGACGGTATTGAGGAATGACGGCGTCCCGTATCAAACGCGGTGATATCTGGTGGGTTAGTCTTGATCCGACGCAAGGTTCCAAGATCAAGAAGACGCAACCATGTGTTGTGCTTACGCACGACACATTGAATCGGCTCCGTCGTACAATAGTTGTAGTGCCCTTGTCGACAGCCGCCTAACCTCATCCCCCCATCAGTATCCCTGTAACGTGCCAGGGCAATTATTCGGTAGTCATCATTGATCAGATCAGGGCAGTGGCAAAGCACCGCCTCAGGTCCAGAATAGAGGCTCTCGCCACCGACGAAATGGACGAGGTCTGTCAAGCAGTTTCCGCGATACTTGAATTAAGATAACCGGGGCGCATTATAGCGGACGCCGGATCGGATTAAGCAACCGCTCGAAATAACACAGTAATTATGCACAAAATAACCATGGTTTTGGGTTTAAGCGGCCATTTCCGATTTAACCGTTGTTGAGAGCGTTTGAGATATTTTCAGCAGTTGTTTTGATCTCATCCATATCCCCCGGTATAATTTCCCATTTTGAAACGGGAAGGTCCGGCCCTCCGGGGATCTTTGGGATCAGGTGAAGGTGATAGTGCATGACCACCTGATTGACGCCTCTTCCGTTGAGTTGAACGCAGGCCACACCGGATGCCTTCAGTGCTTTGTCGATCCCCACCATCACTTTTTTTGAGGCCCGATGCACGGCGGCGAGATCCTCGTCGGAAATTTCCGCCAGGTTTGCTGCATGGTTTTTGGGAATAATCAGGGTGTGCCCCGGAGATATGGGATTAATGTCCATAAAAGCCAGAACCTGGTCATCTTCATACACCTTGAAACAGGGAATCTCTCCTTTAACGATTTTACAAAAAATACAATCTTCCATCATCGACCTCCTTGCCCTAATCCGCCAGTTCGTTTTTTTGTATGATGTCTTGAATCATTAACCTTTTTTCTTCAGGAATATCAGATTGCTTTTTAATGTTCATGGACCGCATGACGTCATAGGAGCCATCCTCAAAGAGCACCGGCACCTGAGTGATGTAATCGGGATGGTGACAACAACCCGGCGCAAAATAACGTCCGGTTTTCCTCCCCTCACGAAGGGCTTTTCGGGCCCTGTCGTACATGTCTTGACCCATGACCACGCCGACCTGCCCGCCAAAAGCGGCAACCATTTGTTCTGAATCAAAAAGTCTTTGTTTTTCCACCATTGGTTTTTCCTCCGTCCCGGTCTAAAGATTATCCGGAAGGTTTATGGTCGAAACAAGCTGTCCAAGGGGTTTGAGCCCTGGGTCCCCTGATTGATCAATCAGCGATTCAAGGGTTTTCAGGGCATGGGGGATATAAGCCTCAAAATAGGTTTTTTTCATAACCTTTGACAGAAACGAAAAGGCACCCAGGATCTGAAGATTCCGCTGAATGGCCAGGTAGGGATAGTCCCTTTCAAAGGGGCCGACCCATGCGGGGTTATGGTCTTTGACCCGGGCCACATAAGCGTTAAAGATTTGCTGTTTCTGAAGATCCGACAACGGGACGTAGGGGTCTATCAGAAGTGATGCGAGATCATAGGCCAGAGGTCCCAGCCGCCCGCCCTGCCAGTCGATGATGCCGATTCTTTCACCCTCCACCATAATGTTCCTGGACTGAAAATCCCGATGCATGAAGAACCGGCCGTTTGCCCGGGATGCCATTTCGGCCAGATGATCAAAGGCGGTCTCAAGCCCGGGCCATGGTTTTTCATGCCCCAGAAAACCTTTCAGAAAGGCGTCCCTGAAATAGTGGGCTTCATATTTCCGCATCACGGTTCGGTCATAACGCTCGGTCTGGGCGCACCATGCGGGGTCAAAGCCTTCTCCTCCCCGGAGTTGCAGGTTAAAAAGGTGCTCTAAAACCCTTTGATAAACGGGAACCGGGTCTTTACCCGACAGGACCACGTCCTGAAGGTTAACGGACCCCAGATCTTCCATGACAAACCAGCCCTCGGCAAGGTTGTATCGATGAATAACGGGAAGGGGGATCCCTTTTTGCTGAAGGTGACGGGCGATCATGACGTAAGCGTTGTTTTCGCGTTCTCGGGCGGCTGTCTTCGGGGGATTGCTCATGGCAATGAACGATTGTTTTGACACCGGCGCGCCGACACGCCGGAAAACACGGTGCGAACCGTCACCGGGCAGTGGATCAAAAGAGAGCTTTTTTTCCCCGGGGCAGGCCTTTTTCACAAAAGCCGTGATTTGTTGTTTGAATGCCTGATCCATAAGTGGTTGAAATCAAAATATTAGCCGATGACCCCTACCAGATCTTCCGTTACCTCACCGGTTGCGGTAACAACACTGTCAATGACCCGGACGTTTTCTTTGACCGTGACATTTCCCCATAAAATGGAACGGGCAACCTCTGCGCCTTTCTCCAAGGAAGTGTTATCGCCCAGGACGGCCCAGTCTTTGAGCCGGGCATCTTTATGAACCCGGCAGTTGCGGCCCATCAGAAACGGGGCGCCGTTCAATGTTTCCCGATTGGCCTCAATATAGCTTTCAATGGTCCCCGCATCCCGCCAGTAATGGTTTTGCACCACATGTCCCCGCAGGGGGTGCCCCGCCCGAATGAGGGCACGATAACATTCCAGAATACAGAAAAAGCGACCGGCCGGAATATGGTCCAGGACCGGACGGTTCATAATGTGAATGCCCGTAAAGGCCAGCTGTCCTGCTTCCGGCGCAGGGTTGATCTCCAGAATGTCCTTTTGGCTGTTGAGTTTGATCTGATTGAAGGGCGCAAAATCATGAAGCACCAGAGTCACCAGATCGCCCCGTCTCTGATGGGTTTCCAAGGCCGGGCCCAGGTCGATGTCCGTCAGGATATCCCCGTTGACGACAATAAACGGCTCATTGTCCCAGAACCACCGGGCTTTCCGGATGCCGCCCCCCGTGCCCAGAATCTCCGGTTCCTCGCTGATATGAACCCTTACCCCGAAAGGCCGTCCACCATCCAGATAATTTCGAATCTGGTTTGGGTGATGGTGAGTGTTCACCACAATCTCATCCACCCCTTGGGCCTTCAGCCAGAAAATGGTGCGGTCAATGATCGGCCGGTTTCCCACGGGGACGAGCGGTTTGGGCCTGCTTGACGTGAGGGGGGCGAGCCGGGTGCCTAGACCGGCTGCCAGAATCATTGCTTTCATAGGCCAGTTTTTTCCGTTGCAATTGTTTGTCACTGATTATACATGATGAAGGATCATGTCAATGCTGATGACGTCATAAAAAGTCCCATCTACTGCGTTGCAGTGATTTTTCAGAATCTCAACATACTACATGTATGCCTACGATCCTGAAAAACTGCTACGCCTTGTATATGGGACCTTTTACAACGCCATCTATAGCTAAATTCGTGACTTTTTACGGGACCATCAAAGATGGATCATTAAAAATGGAAAACATTCGAAGAGAAATTGATGCACTGAAAGAAAAGATCG
>JAGHDR010000131.1 GCA_021159825.1 Deltaproteobacteria bacterium
GTCCCGGACGATATCGGCATGATTTTCAAATGCGACGGCCTTTTGACGTCCAGGGGGGGGGCACGAGTCACGCGGCGGTGACCGCTACCAAAATCGGGAAAATCTGCATTGTCAATTGTGCGGATTTATTTGTAAATGAAGACAGGAAGGAATGTAGTATCGGCGGCAACACTTTCAAGGTGGGCGACGACATCTCCATCGATGGTCATCGCGGAGATATCTATCGTGGTAGTTACCCCATCAAAACTACCGAAATTGCGCTTGACACGCGGAATAAATATTCATCTGATGGTTGTGCAGGAGGTTTCTAATGTTTGATAACCAGAATCTTTTGGGAATTAACGGCCTGGGTCGAATTGCGAAGTTAACCTTGTGGGAGCACATCCGGTTAAAACATTTTGACGGGTTTGTGATAAATATCGGGCGGGACGTGGGAACCGGACTCGAGGCGGTTGTCCACACCATCTCCAGGGATTCCACCTATGGCAGTCTTGAACATTTTCTGTACGGGTACTCGGAAAACGCTTTTGACATCAAAATTTCGGATCCGGAAAAGGGGCTGATTGAAATAGACGGGATACCGGTCACCATTCTCCGATCCGCCCGGAACCCCCGGGATATCAACTGGCGCCAATACGGGGTGCGCCTGGTGGTCGATTGCACGGGGGCCCACAAGGATCCGACCCTCCCTTCGGGGGGTGAGAAACCGAGTGTTCGGGGACATCTGGCTGCCGGGGCTGAAAAGGTGATTATCAGTGCTCCCACCAAAATTGCCGACAAAGCCGCGAAGATGCCTGATGACTCCGGCATGTTTATCTACGGCATCAACCACCTTGATTTTGACCCCGCCAGGCACCATGTGATTTCCGCCGCGAGCTGCACGACAACCGGCCTGAGCCACATGATAAAACCCCTTCTGGAAAACAGCGAAACCAACAAAATCCTGACGGCCTCCATGTCGACCATCCATGCGGCTACGAGTACCCAGAGTATCCTGGATTCTTCCCCCAAGAAGGGCGCTGAGGATCTGAGAAAAAACCGCTCTATTTTCAATAATATTATCCTGACGTCCACGGGGGCGGCCAAGGCTCTGGAACAGGTCCTGCCCGAGATCCGGAAATTCGGTTTTATGGCGGATTCCGTGCGCATCCCCACCAATACGGCGTCTTTGATCGTTCTGAACGTCACCTTTTCTTCGCCCATGAACGAATCAGGCGATCCGGTGGTGAATCGCGATTTCCTGAACAACATTTACAAAGAGGCTGCGGGTGGTTCTCAGAAAGGGCTGCTCGTTTTCAGTGAAAAACAGAATGTTTCAGCCGACATCATCGGTTTTCAGGCGTCCGTGGTGCTGGAGGGACACGACACGCATACGCGTACGGGATTCCTGAATATTCCGTCTGAGATGCTGACGCAATGCGGGGTGAAGGAGGCCTATGACTTGAAAATGCCGGTGACCCACGCCAAGATTTTCGGATGGTACGACAACGAATACGGCAGCTATGTTTACAGTCTGGGTAAACTGACCGTCTATATTGACAAGCATATGTGAAAATTTCAGAGGAAAAAACAGAGTATGCCTGAATCAAACCCCGTCAAAAATCGCATCAAGAGCCTGGAACAACATTTAGAGGAAGAAAACCCCGTACTGGTGGATGTGGTCAGGAGTTTCAGAGAGCTTGATCGGGTAAGCCGGAAAATGGGTTTTTTTTCGAAAGAACAATCCCATGCCTTCAGTGTGCCCTGGTGGCCCCTCATATCGGTATTAGGGGTTTATTCCTCGGGAAAATCCACTTTTATCAACCGTTATCTGGATTACAAGCTTCAGGATACGGGCAACCAGGCGGTGGACAACAAATTTACGGTGATTTGTTTCAGTGATGAAGAGCGGGTCCGGCTGCTTCCCGGCCTGGCCCTGGATGCGGACCCGCGGTTTCCCCTGTACAGAATCACCGAAGCAATCGACGAGGCAACTCCCGGAGAAGGCCGGCGGCTGGATGCCTATCTGCAGCTGAAGACATGTCCCAGCGAAAAACTTCGGGGTAAGATCATTATCGATTCTCCCGGATTTGATGCTGACGCACAGCGGACGGCGACGCTCAGGGTTACGAACCATATTTTAGATCTCTCGGATCTCGTGCTGGTCTTTTTTGACGCCCGTCATCCGGAATCCGGCTCCATGAGCGATACCCTTGAAACCCTGGTAGAGGGGACCATCCACAGAAATGATTCCAACAAATTTCTCTATATTCTCAACCAAATCGATATGACGGCCCGTGAAGACAATCCTGAACAGGTGTTCGCCGCTTGGCAGCGGGCTCTGGCACAAAAAGGCATGACGGCGGGGCGGTGCTACACCATCTATGATACGGAAGTCGGGATGCCTATCGAGGACGAGGGATTGCGGGAGCGCTTTCTGCGTAAACGGGATGAGGATGTTGCCGGAATTCAAGAGCGCATCGAGGAAGTCCGCGTGGCAAGGGCATACCGAATCGTGGGTATGCTGGGACAGCAAGCCGGTGCGCTTGAAAAGGAAGCATTGCCCCGTATCCAGGCATTCCTGGAGAACTGGCGCCGCCGTGTGTGCTGGCTGAATGGAACTGTTTTCGGGTTTTTGCTGGCTTGTTTCTTAGGGGTTACCCTTTGGGCTGGCTACTGGAATGGGTTTTCCCTGCAACTGCCCTACATGGACAGGGCAATGGCTAACCCCTGGGGAAAATGGACGTTGGCTGCCCTTTTGGCGGCGTTGGTTGTTTATATCCATTTGCGTATCCGAAGGTTTGCCGAAGGGCAGGCGATGCGAAAGATACTGGCGGGGATAGATGAAAAGGAGGATCACGAAAACTATATTCGCGCCTTTACAAAGAATACCTGCTGGTGGCGCAGTATTTTCAGACGGAAGCCTTCCGGCTGGGGCAGACGAAATATGGCACGCCTATCGAAGTTGGCATCAGATGCCAATGGGTATGTGCAAAAGCTCAATGATGTTTATGCAAACCCCGCCGGGAAAACACCCGAAGAAGCTGGCCCTATGGAAGATTCGTATGCAATCAGGCAAGACAGAGCTACGGATTTGCTGCCGGATGAGGGCATGCAGCATTCACAGTCGAGAAGGCCGGGGCAGGATGTTTAACGGCAGATGGCTTTTTTTCTTTCTTTAAATCAGCGATCAGCTTTTCCAATTGTTGATCAGCTTCCCGTACACTTGCCAGAATCTCTTGCATATCCAATATTTTTTCCATTACATCCGCCTCATTTTATATACTGTTGCCATTACTCTACGCAAAAATTGTGCGAGAAATATAATGATATTCAATGTTTTTTGGATATGTAAAGATATCAATTACTTATTTGATATTCAAAAGCGGCGGATGTTTCAAAGGCAAAAATAATAGATTTTTCATACAGGTAAATTTTGACACATGTGTCATTTTAGTGCATCATCTTACAAAAATTAGCCCTTTACGGTTTAAAGCGTAATTAAATATAATATGATAATGAAAGACGATAGCAAAACAATTTACCTGCTGGATGGGAGCTCCTATATTCACCGGGCTTATCACGCCATCAGGAACCTGCAAAACACAAGCGGTTTCCCCACCAATGCGATTCTCGGATTTACAAAGATGATCCTCAAGCTTCTTTCGGACAAAAAGCCTGGCCGTTTGGCCATTGTTTTTGATGCGAAAGGTCCGACTTTCAGGCATGAAATCTACGAGGCGTACAAAGCCAACCGACCCCCCATGCCGGAAGACATGGCAGTGCAGTTGCCTTTTATCAGGAAGGTGGTGAAAAATCTCGGAATCGCCATGCTGCAAGAGTCGGGTTTCGAGGCGGATGACATCATTGGAACCCTGGCGCGAGTGGGTGAGTCGGAAGGTTTTAATGTGGTGGTAATATCCGGTGACAAGGATTTCAGGCAATTGATTTCGCCCCGGATCTCCATGTGGGATACCATGAAGGACAAGATTACCGACTACGATTCCCTGAAAGCGGCTTATGGGTTTGAGCCGGAGAAATTTATCGATGTCATGGGCCTTTCGGGCGACACTTCGGACAATATCCCCGGTGTTCGCGGTGTGGGGGAGAAGACAGCGGTATCGCTGGTGCAGGAATTCGGATCCTTCGAAGGGGTTTTTGAAAACCTGGGTGAGATCAAGAAAAAAAAGTTGAAAGAAACCTTAGGCGTTTCTCGCGATGTGGCGCTCTTGAGCCGGAAGCTGGTGACCATTGATCGTTTCGTTCCCATCTCTACGGATCTCGATGACCTCAAGGTGGGGGAACCGTCCCGGGAGGCACTGGCCGATATTTTCAGGGACCTTGAATTCAGGGATTTATGGGATCGGTTTGCATCACGGGGGGAAGCGGTCCCGACGGAATATGAACTGTGCCTGAATATGATGGACGTGAAAACCCTTGCCGACAGGATCAGGTCAGCGGGGCTGCTCGCCATTGATACGGAAACCACCGGCACGGATCCCATGCAGGCTGATCTGGTGGGTGTCTCTTTTTGTTTGAAGGAAGGCCAAGCGTTTTACCTTCCCCTGGCGCATCATTATCTGGGGGTCCCTGAACAGGTTCCGTGGTCCGAAGCGCGGGATCTCTTAAAAGAAGTTCTGGAAGATGAAACCATCTTAAAGGTGGGACAGAACATCAAATATGATGCCTGTGTGTTGAAACGGCATGGGGTAACGCTGGGCGGTATTTCATTTGACACCATGATTGCCTCCTATGTGATTAACCCCGGTTTGAGGCAGCACAACCTGGATGCCCTCTCGCAGCGCTATTTGAACCATAAAATGATCGCTTTTCAGGATGTGGCGGGGAAAGGAAAGAATGCTCGCGGTTTTGCGGAGGTTTCAGTTGAGAAAGCCTGCGAATATTCCTGTGAAGACGCGGACATGACCCTTCGATTGAAAAAGGTTCTGGCGGAAAAAATCAGGGAGGAGAAAAACGAGGCGCTTTTTAA
>JAGHDR010000355.1 GCA_021159825.1 Deltaproteobacteria bacterium
CGGGAAAGGTCTACCATACCCGCAAGATATTCATGGAAAACGCGTCCCCGTGCGCCCCTGGTTTCAAAGAAAAGGTTGCGGGTTGTGTAAAGATAATCTGAAAATTTAACGGTCTGGGTGAAAACACGTTTTTTGGTTTTAAGCCGGTTTCTTTTCTTTCCGTCAAGTAGCTGCAACAAGTCGTCGCACACCTGGTGGTCCATATTGAGGACGCCGTTGGCGATACTGGTGTAACCGGTCCCGATCAAATAATCGGATCGTATCTCCCAGAACAGATGCCCCATCTTTCCTTTGCCCGGGTAGGCGCTGATGAGGTTTGGAATGAAATAATTATGGGCGATAACATCCGCTGCCAGATGTGATAAAAAGCCCAGGGCGTAAGACATTTCCCGGTCGTCGCTCACGTCGCTGAGGAACTTGAAGCCTCCCTCCCAGTTGTGGGGTGCCCCTGAGCGCTTCTTTTTTCCTTTTCCGATAAAAAAATCAGCAGAAAGCGACCCGTACAGATATTCAATGGGAAAGGCGGTAATGGTCCTGCCGATGGATGGCAGCAGCTGATATGCGGCATCAAGCGAACCCAATGCAATGGCGGTATGAACGCCCGGCCCCCATGCAAAGGCACTCTCAGGATGTAAGAATTGTACAATGAGATAAACGACAAAAAAAACAACAAACTTCAAAAAAAGGGTCATAAACCCAAAACCTCTTGTTATCTTTGGTCTTTAAAGTTTCTTTTGAAAAGAAAAAAACCAAGAACCAACCCACGTGAAGCATCGTAACACAATGTTTTTGGGGGCTCAATGTTTTCTTGTTCATAACGGCAACTCAAACCGTGAAAAGCATCGCTGATTTGATAAAAATAAGCCGGTCTTTTTTTCTGTCAAGGTTTTCTTTGATTTCGAACTGCGATGAATAAGATGAGATAGGAAAAAATGATCCTCGCTTCCCTTGACACCTGACCATAATCGGGTTACACATGTGAAATATGACGATAACGTTCAAACATAAGGGTCTGAGGTCTTTTTATGATTCTGGAAGTGTTCAGGGGATTCATCCCGAGCATGCAAAAAAACTCAGATCGATTTTGGCAAGGTTGGACGCAAGTCAAACGGCAAAAGACATGGATCTTCCAGGACTCGATCTCCATCCTTTAGGCAAAAAAGGGAAACTCGATCTGAGAGGTCATTGGGCTGTATCCGTATCAGGAAACTGGAGAGTAACTTTTCGTTTTGAAGGTGTTAATGCAGTAGATGTAAATTATATTGATTACCATTAGGGAGGACAAAATGGGCATGTTTAATCCGCCGCATCCTGGAGAGACAGTAAGGGAATTGTGTTTGGAGCCTTTAGGATTAACGGTGACGGACGCAGCCAAGGGTCTTGGGGTTTCGCGAAAAACACTGTCGTCATTATTGAATGCTCGATTTGGGATTTCGCCTGAAATGGCCATCCGTTTATCAAAGGCTTTTGGCGGCAGTCCTGAAAGCTGGTTGATTCAACAGGCTCAATATGATTTGTGGCAGGTTCGGGACCGAAAAGAAACCATAGCAAAGTCCGTCAAAGTGTTTGAAAAGGCTGCATAAGAATATGTTGCCCCAACCCATATCCATTAACCGCCCCGTGAAGGAAAGGATTGCCTGGGCCGAATCCTGTTTTCAGGGTTCTGGGAATCTTTTTCTCAAGGACGAGAAAATCGCCGGTCTTCTGGCTGAATTTAAGTCTGCCGTCAAAGCTTCCAGGCAAGAGATGAATAAGACCGGCGTGGTGACCTTGTGCCGGGAATGCGACCAGGAAGAGGGTGGTTCCTGTTGCGGCAGGGGGTTGGAAAACAAGTATGACGCGTGGCTTTTACTGATCAATAGATTGCTCGGCGTTGAACTTCCGGGGGAACGCCGCCAGGCGGATGGCTGTTTTTTCCTGGGTGAAAAGGGGTGTGTGTTGATGGCGCGACATGTGATCTGTATTAACTATATGTGTAAAAAAATAACAAAAAACATTCAACCCTCCGCCTTGAACGCCCTTCGGGAAATGGAGGGGGCGGAAATAAATTGCCTCTTCATGTTAAATGAACAGGTTAAACGCGTGTTTAGAAAATGGATGAGTTAACAAGAAACAGTTTGATAAAACTTACCGAATTCTTTGATGCGAGACAGGTGGGGGACGTGGGACCCCTGGGGTTCAGGCGGTCCACGAACCTGACGACCCTTCTGGCCTGCGCGGAGCGTTTGATGGCGGAGAGCATCATCGTACCCGGCCGGAGCGCTTTTCTGGATCTGGGATGCGCCGATGGTAGGGTCAACCTCTTTTTCAGTTATCTGACGCGCGTCTCCGTTGGGGTTGAACTGGATGAATGGACGCTGGATGAATATGATCCCCTGCGAGGGGAACTGCTGGAAACATTGAAGGTTTCGGAAATGGCGCCCCCCAATGAAAATGTCTACCTGTTTCAAGGAGACGCTACGGATGAAGCGGTCCATGGTAAAATCATTCATGAAACAGGGCTGGGTCTGGCCGATTTCGATTTGTTTTACACTTACCTGATCATGCATGAGGAGTTTGCGCACATGCTGGCGGAAAAGGCGAAGAAAGGGGCCATTTATATGGTTTACGGGCTTCACAAAATCATGCCCCGCTATCCGGGGTTTCGGCTCATGAAGGAACTCAGCCCCATGGAAGGGGTTTTGGCCCTTTATGAGAAAGAGTAAAGATTTCCGGATGAAAAGGGGCAACGCACCATAGGCGTTCCCCATTCCGTTACCGTGGCACACGATAACCTGACGGTTCGGGTTTGATTTGATCCGTACAGGGGGCGAGATTCCGTTTCGGCTTTGTTTTCTAACCCCTGAAAAAAGGGTTGAATTTTCTTTCCTGGCCGATGGTGCTGTGGGGGCCATGACCCGGATAGACGCGCAATTCATCCCCCAGGGGGAAGATCTTTTCCACAACGCCCTGGATCAATTGCGCGTGGTTGCCGCCGGGAAAATCCGTCCGTCCGATGGAACCGGCAAACAGGGTGTCCCCGGTGAAGACCGCTCCCGGTGTATGGAAGCAGACGCCTCCGAGAGAATGGCCCGGGGTGTGGATCACCGAAAGGGTGAATTTCCCCAAAGCGATTTCCTGACCTTCAAATAAATCTCCGTCGGATGGAAAACCCAAAGCGTCCGCGTCCTGAGGGTGTATCCATACGGGGGCTTTGGTGATTTCCTTCAATTCCCGTGCACCGCCCACATGATCCACATGACCGTGGGTGATGAGGATATAGCGGATTTTAAGTTCCAGTTTGGAGATTTCCGTTACAATGCGAACGGCTTCATCCCCCGGATCGATGACCAAACCCTCCTGGGTTTGATCACAACCCAGAATATAGCAGTTGGACTGGTAAGGGCCGACAGCGAGTTGTCTAAGCATTATGATTGCCTCGATTTAGATTTTCCCGGCGCATGCGCCGCAGCGGACACACTCTCCCACCCTGCAAATATCCGACAACTTGCCCTCAAGTGCCAGGTGGTATTCCGTTTTGAGATGTTTCTTGGTAATTCCGTGGTCAATGAAATCCCACGGAAGTAGTTCCTCCAGGCTTTTCGGGCGATGCACGAAAAAATCAGGGTTTATTTGAGAAAGCTGCATGGCTTTTTTCCAGTTGCCATTCAGTTTGTGAGCACTTTGCAGTATGGTGCCCACACGCCTATCCCCAAGCGAGAGCAACGCCTGGATATAGGCCCATTTGGGAACATCCGAATTAACTATAATGCCGCCGGATTTAACAAGCGTTTTTTTCAGCTGCTGTTGTTTTTTTTTTAGCGGCCCGACTTCCGCCATGGGAAACCACTGAAACGGGGTAAAGGGTTTTGGGATGAAACAATTGACACTGAGTTTAATGCGACCGATTTTTCCTCTGGCCGCCGATGCCTTGACCATCTGGTGCTTGATTTTTTTGACCAGTTCGGTAATTTCATTCACATCATGGGGCATTTCGGTGGGAAGCCCCATGAGGAAATACAGCCTGATTGAAAAATTGCTGACTCCGGCGATCATGCGGGCAGCGCCTAGAATCTGTTCCTCCGTCAGATGCTTGTTGATGATGTTTCGAAGTCTCTGGCTCCCCGCCTCCGGTGCAATGGTGATGGTTTTCTGACCTGACTCTTTCAGATGTTTCAGCAAGCCCGGGGTCAGACTTTCGGCCCTCAGGGACGAAACGGAGAACCTGCCGCCATTGTGGTGAATCATGCCCATTAATCCTTCTATTCCCGGCACATCCGATACGGCAGGACTCACCAGTCCTATCTGGGGGCACTGTTTGAGGGCTGCGTTAACGCCTTCTTTAAGTTTGGATTCCTCGTAAACCCGCGGCGGTCGGTAAACATAGCCTGCCGCACAGAAACGGCAGGCATGACCACAGCCCCTGCTCACCTCCATAAGCACCTTGCTGCCGAATCCCGTATCCGGAGTGGTAACGCATGTAAGGGGCATCCCCGTATCCGTAAATCCCCCTTTGGGAGAATGCAATGCCTTGACTTTCTCCGGCACATCTTTTTCCGACGGCACAAAATACTTCAGCGTTCCGTTTTTTTTATATGCCACGTCGTAAAGAGATGGTGCATAAAGGCCCGGAACATTCCTTGCCAGGTGCAGGAGCACGTCCCTTCGTTTGACGCGATTTCTTCCAAATTCCTGAAAGGCATCCACGAATGGGTACAGGTTCTGTTCCGCTTCACCCAACAGAAAGAAATCCACAAAGGGCGCCAATGGCTCCGGGTTGAGAAAAGAAGCAACGCCTCCCACCATGACAAAAGGATCATTTCCCCCTCTTTCCTCTGAAAGGAGGGGAATCTTTCCCATTTCCAACATTTGAAGAACATTGGGATAATCGTTTTCAAAGGAAATAGAGAAGGCTGCCAGATCAAAGTTTGTCAGCGGCGTCTGTGACTCCAGGGAAACAAGAGGCCCTTCACCACGAAGGTAGAGGGCCATTTCCCGGCCCTCGGGCAGAAAAAAACGCTCAGCCACCACATCCGGTCTTTCATTCAGAAGCCGGTAGACGATCTGGATGCCCAAATTTGACATGCCCAATCGATATTGGTTGGGGAATGCCAATGCAACGGGCATCTTCCCCCCCCAGTCTTTTCGAATGGCGCCCTTTTCTTTTGCCAATATGGCGCGGTAAATGGCTGTGATGTCATCAGACACGGTTCTTAACCCTTTCAATCCCAAATGTATTCACACGTGTTAAAGGGTTAATCGGGCTGTCTTCTAAGGAACGTAGGGTAATCCAGACTGTCCTTAATACGGAATTTATCAAAAAAACTCTTCTTCTTTTTTTCCTCAAGTTTTTCTTCAAGGGCGTTGTCGGGATTTGATCCCATTCTCACAAACGTTGGCGTCTCCAGACATACACCATCCTTTTTTACGGTCCAGTCCTCCTCAATATCATCAATGGTTACATTCCTCAAATTGACCACATTGTCATAATCCTCAATGGATTTTTTCTGCACTTCGCTGTTCAACGCCACGACGCGACCCGCGGCCTTTTTCTCCTTCAACCCGTCTATCCCCGTGGCGACCACGGTGACCTGAATTTCATCTTCCATGTTATCATCATAGACAAGACCCCAGAATACCTCTGCTTCCTTCGCTTCCTCTTTGATATAATTTGACGCTTCATCCACTTCTTCCATGGTCATA
Source organism: Deltaproteobacteria bacterium (assembly GCA_021159825.1). Taxonomy (GTDB): domain Bacteria; phylum Desulfobacterota; class DSM-4660; order Desulfatiglandales; family Desulfatiglandaceae; genus NaphS2. The sequence goes on from JAGHDR010000355.1 coordinate 5,683, forward strand.
TCAGAAGGGCCGGTTAGATTCATCAAAAGGCCTTGCGCACCTTCAATGGAAATATCTTCCAAAAGCGGACTGTTAATGGCCTGCTGTGCGGCATCAACGGCGCGACTTTCTCCTGATGCTCTTCCCATGCCCATGATGGCCGTTCCGTTTCTTGACATCACCTTTTTGATATCTGCGAAGTCAAGGTTGATGAAGCCGCTGCTCATGATCAGATCTGAAATCCCTTTGACGGCCTGAAGCAGGACATCATCCGCTTTGGCGATCAGTTCTTTAAAGGAGGTGGTTTTTTCTCCAATGGTTTTGAGCCGCTCATTGGGGATGACAATAATGCTGTCAACTTCCCCTTTGAGTTGCTCAATGCCCTCCAGGGCCTGTTTCATCCGTTTTTCACCTTCGAACTTGAAGGGTTTGGTGACAACCGCCACGGTAAGCGCATCGTTTTCTTTACTTTCCCGAGCCGCCACGGGGGAGGCGCCGGTACCCGTTCCGCCGCCCATGCCGGCGGTGATAAAGACCATGTCGGATTTATCCAGTGCTTCCCGGATTTCATGAAGACTTTCCTCGGCGGAGTTTCTGCCGATTTCCGGATCCGCCCCGGCGCCAAGACCCATGGTGATTTCAGGTCCCAGCTGAATTTTCCGGGTGCAGGATGATCGATCAAGATCCTGGCAATCCGTATTGGCCACAATAAATTCCACGCCCCTGAGATCGGAATTGATCATGTTGCTGATGGCATTTCCGCCCGCGCCGCCAATGCCCAAAACCTTAATCCTGGCATGGTAAGCTCCCTTTTCCACTTCATCTACAAATTCAAATTTCATTGTTCCCTCCTTTTTGTTAAATGTTAAACAATATCTTTAAACCACCGTTTCATCCTGGCCATTACCAGATGGAAAATATTGGAATCCCGAATTCGAAACTTCTTTTTCTGCTTGTAGGTTTTGGCGCCGTACAGAACGAGGCCTACGGCTGTGGCATACATGGGCTTGTTAATCAGGTCCACGAGACCGTCGATTTCCTCAGGATAGCCCACGCGGGCCGGGGCGCTGAATATCTGTTCGGCCATTTCGCTGATGCCCGGGAGTTCTGCGGAGCCCCCTGTCACGACCACCCCCGAGCCGGCAAGTTCATCGTATCCCGAACGGACCAGTTCCTGGTAAATTAGTGTGAAGATCTCTTCAACTCTCGGCTCCAGAATCTCTCCCAGGATTTGTCTGGAGAGTGTTCTTGGCTTTCTGCCGCCGACTCCCGGGACTTCAATGGTTTCATCCTTGCCGATCAAGGATGAAAGGGCGCTCCCGTACTTGATTTTAATCTTTTCAGCTTCCAGTTTGGGTGTCCTGAGACCCACGGCAATGTCGTAGGTCAGGTTGTCGCCGCCGAGTGCCAGAACCGACGTGTGTTTGATGGCGCCTTTGGAAAACAGGGCGAGATCGGTGGTGCCACCCCCGAAATCGATCAGCGCTACGCCCAGATTACATTCTTCTTTTGAAAGGACTGCTTCGCTGGATGCCAGGGATTCCAGTACAATGTCATAGAC
>JAGHDR010000371.1 GCA_021159825.1 Deltaproteobacteria bacterium
AGCCAGGGCAAAGCTGAGGTTGATTTTTTATTTTCAGTTAATGACATAATATATCCTGTTGAGGCTAAAGCTGGAATTAACCTGCAAAGTAAGAGTCTTAAAGTCTATAATGAAAAATACAAACCTCGTATTTTATCACGTATGAGTCTGGAAAATTTAAAAAAAGATGATAACACCTGCAATTATCCCCTTTACGCGATTTCCCTTTTTCCACTAGATCAATCAATCCCTTCCCTTTCTACTCATCAACAACCTTATATTGGGTTACCGTCGGGTCTTGATATTGCGACCTCAGCACATAATGAGACCATTCAGGGTCGCTTATATAATAAATTGAGGAATTTCTCATCATGTATTTGTTGCGAAACATCAGCGATGAGGTCACCATTATCTCATTTTCCGGCAGTTCAATGGTGTATTCTCCGGCTTCGGCATTCAGTTCCGCACTGTGTACAAACATCTCGGCTTCGAAATTCCTTTTTTTCGGTCCGTAAAAAGGGACGTTGCGCCGTACAAAGAATCCCGGCGCCAGGGACTTATAAACGCCTGTTCTCGTTCTAAGAATCTTACGATTGTGAGTTATCACCTGAATATCAAAAGAGAGTTGCAGATTTCCTTTGGCCTGGTTGGATACGTCCATCCCCAGTTCAACGAGACTGGTTAACAGGAGATCGTGAAAAGCCTTTTCAAAGGGTGTAATTCCCGAGGGTGCCACGTATATGGACATGGGTATCAGGGTATCATGATAACCGTCTTCAATATTTTTTTTGACAAGATAGGCGACGTCTTCTGAAAGCAACTTCCAGTGGTGGGCGGCTTGCATTTTCTGCTGAGTACTCAGCCGAAATGCATTTGGAACAGGCACCTGGGAAGTGACGGGTTTGGCAGGCCCCCCGGAGCCATAATTATAATGATAACATCCTCCGATTGCCAGTAAAACCACCAGGCAAACACTGAGCCCTAACAATTGCTTAAACATAGTAACGTCCCTCCTCCAGCCCAAATTTTTCCAAGGTCAAACAGCGCTTTTACAGGTATCCACATGCAACTTTCATGCCTGATGAATCGGAAATCTTCTCTTTCGGATTGTGGATTTTGGACTAATGAAATCTGTTTTATACGATTATAGCTTAATGATTTATGTTGGGAAATTTTGATTTCCAGATTTCGTTCAGGCAAAGTCCCCGTACTGGCGAGAAGCACCACACTAGGCGGAAATATTTTCCCATTTCGGCAAATTTCTCACAATGGACGTCACAGAGCAACCCCGGGTCCGATTTAGAGTCCGAAACCCAATTTTCATTAAAGTATTTGTCCGTATGGCCGATACTATGTACAGGGGCGGATAAAAAGGTAGGATAATCCGTCGTTGTGAAAACGCCCAAATTAGAAATTGCCGATGAATAAGGAGGTTTTCATGAACCGACGAAAGAGACATTCCATTATTTCAATTGCCATATTGCTTACGCTCCTTTGCCTTTGCCCGAGCATGGAAAGAAACATCTACGCTTTATGTCGAGGTCCTGGTCTAGATCATATTGCCTATACTGCCGGAGACATGTTGGAGAGGAATCTCCTGTACGTCCTGAACAGGACATTGCCGATACTTTCGACCAGTTTTGTCAATCTTGACAACCTGAATGAAACCTCTGCCTTTGGAAGACTGATAGGAGAACAGATCGCATCGAGGTTCTCCCAACATGGCTATAAGGTGGTTGAGCTCAGGTTGAGTAATGGTAAAGTGCTCGTTAAGGAAAAGATTGGAGAGCTGGCCCTTTCCAGAGAGATGAAGAGAATAGATAAGTGCCACGACGCTCAGGCGGTCATTGTCGGAACATATTGTATTGCTGAAAACCGGGCGTTCGTGTCCACGAGGCTTGTGAGTACGCTCGACAATTCGATTCTCTCCTCCTACAATTTTTCTATTAAAATGGGTGATCTACTGAAAATACTTGCCAAAAAAAACATTAGCAATGCGGCTACGAGCAAAAAAACAGTTGAGATCTCTGACATAAGGCCGGAAAAAGCGGCGGGCGCGAGGAGCGATCCATTCTCAAACGGATCGATTTTTCTTGAACTCTCAAATCCTCTTGCCGCTAAAATTGTGCAATCTTATTTATTTCGACTGGGATACTACACATCAGAGATTGACGGCAAGTGGGGGAAAAAATCTCGATTGGCCCTTGTTTCCTTTAAGAGGGACCGGAAGTTGCCAAGTGTGAACAGATGGGATATGAGAACCCAAGTGGCACTCCTTTCCGCCCAACGCTGAGGTATATTCCGCGAACTTTCCGGGAGCAGGAAACCACCGGCAGTGGCGTAAATCAGGCATGACGAATCTGACGCTTTTCTCGTAAAATACGCATCCTAAATGTATTCCCGGGATGCGAGTGGATGCTTTGTCCTTTGAACCCGTTAACACTTGCAGGAGGTATTGCTATGAAGAAATTCCGTCTATTGGTCTTGTTGTGCATGATGACAGCTATCATTATTGCGTTCACTTCATGTTGCGGGCCCTGTTGTGGACCACGATACTGTGGCCCGGCATATTCAAACTATTACGCCTACCCGAGTGATTATTCAGTCTGGAACAGGCCGAACTTTTCTCAGCCCGTTGCTTGGAATCCCGGCTACTGGTCATCTTACTACCCGAGATCGGGATATTTCCCTGTTGATTATGTACCTGTAACATATGGCGAACCTCGAAACATGGTGGCCGTTCTCCATGACGGCGCCCCATGACGTCACCTTTTTAACATCGATCTTGTGGTTGCATCGTTCAGTAATTCGTAATCATAGCCCGTTACGATGGAGTTGTCCTTTGTACGGACAACTCGTGCAGAGATGAATATGAAGTCCTTTGAGACGGCGTATGTTCCCACAAGCACCGCGTGAGCACCACGGGTTTCACCTAAACTCAGCACCTCGCGGGACAGCAGGAATTCCCCTTTACCCTCTTTGATGAATACGGACTCCTCGCGTAGCTTTACCTCAACGATCTTAAAACCGTGTTGGGCCAAGCGGCTCGCAATTTGTTCTGAGACGATTCGCCCTAAGGTGGAGGATTCAGTCAGATCGTCAATGTTGACAAAGCTTGCTGCCATAATCGGTTCATCTGATGGAAGTCCCCGGAAACGTAACCATTTCCCGAGACTGTCGGCCGCTGTATAACTCGATTCAAGCAAATTTGAGTAGGGATGCGGGTCCGGCAGGGTGAAGGCTGTGTCTCCCCTGCTCGTTTCCGGAGGGGTTTTTTTCGCACAACCCGCCATGCCCGTTAAGATGAGCCAAGCTGCAAAAACGAAAGGGGAAAAATATCTGAAGACGAGGTACGACTCTCGAAGAGAGTTTAAGCATTGTAGGCGCGAATCCATCCCTGTTTTGTTGCGTTTATGCATAATGCTATAATCCTCATTCCATAATATTGGTATCAGTTGTCAGTTGTCAGTTGTCAGTTGTCAGTGAAAGCGCATCTATACTAAAGCGGGATACCCGCAACCCAATAAGCTATTTCGAAATTCCAAACTTCAAACACCAAATTACAAATAAATCTCAAATCTCAAATTCCAAATTCCAATATCCAATGCTCTCCAGCGATTCCTG
>JAGHDR010000084.1 GCA_021159825.1 Deltaproteobacteria bacterium
CAGCAGGGCCGTATCGGATGCCGCGGGCGCGTTTCTGGAGGGGCTGAAAAAAGTTGCTTTTTCAAAGGGGGAGATCCCTGTCTTTTCAAACACCACCGGCAAAAAATATCCCGCAACAGCCGATGCCGCCCGTGAGCTCCTTGCGAACCAACTGGCCAAGCCGGTTGATTTCATGTCAATGATTCAAAACATGTACGCAGATGGCGTCAGAACATTCGTTGAGGTGGGTCCGGGCGCCGTCTTGAAGGGGCTTGTGAATTCAATCCTCGGCGCTAAAGCGCATGTTTGTTTGGGCCTGGATAGTGCAGCCTCAAAACAATCGGGTATGGTTGCTTTCGCCCGTGTTTTGGCCCACCTGTCAGCAGCAGGATATCCCGTTGATCTTAACCGGTGGAACCTGAAACTGAAAAACGTAGAATCGGTTGTCGCAAGTAAACCAAAGATGACGGTGCCCATATCAGGCGTCAACCATATTTCTAAAAAAGAGTTAACGCCGCCAAAACCAAAAACGCCGCCAAAAAAAACAACGCCCTGGCGGCAAACCATTCCTCAACCCGAACCAAAGACCCCATCGGCCACATGGGCTGACGATCAGGACACGCATATGATAAGGGAATCAACGGATGAATCCATGAAACACCTTCAGGCCGGCATGGTTGCCCTCCAGAAACTTCAGGAAGAAACCGCCCGTCTGCACGGCAAGTTCCTTGAAGGCCAACAGGCTGCCACCCGGATGCTGGCCTCCCTTTTGGACAAGTCTCGACCGGGTTTGACAACAGAGGCCCATTCATGGGAAAAAATCCAAAACACATCCGAACCCGGGATTGTTGAAAAGCCCTATGCGTCTCCGGAACCTGGGCTTGATTTGAAGCATTCGGAACCGGAAAGAGATGTTCTTCCCGATAATCATCAAACCGATCACCAGACCGATACGGGTTCGTCGGCTGTCCAGGCCCATATCCTGAGCGTATTGCTTGGGGCTGTTTCGGAGACGACCGGGTACCCGGTTGAGATGCTCGAACTTGATATGACGCTTGATAATGATCTCGGGATCGACTCCATTAAACGGGTGGAGATTTTTTCGATACTTCGGGAAAAGATGCCCGACGCGCCTGAAATTGAAGCGAAGCATCTTGGCGAACTGGAATCCTTGCAGGATATCGTGGACCACCTGGCGGATGTCGGACGTCGGGTGTCGGATGTCGGATGCCGGATGAGCGACATCTTTAGAATGGTTGTTTCCTGCGAACAGATGGAACCCGCCACTTCCGACACCGTGCAGATATCCAAGACCGGTCCCTTCTGGATTACCCGGGATAATCATGGACTTTGTGTTGCCCTTCAAGGTCGGTTGCGGGGTATGGGTTATGAAACGGTCGCAATCTCTTTTGCGGACCTGGACCGGCTGGACCCGCCCGATTCTCTGGCCGGCTTGATGATCCTGGGCGCCGAGGATACGGACGACCGTTTTATTTCAAACGCTTTTGAACTCCTCCGCATTGCTGAAAAGAGCCTTCGAAAAATCCGGGAGGATGGGATCGCACGGTTTGTTACGGTGACGTTCATGGATGGAAAATTCGGGTTTGGCAATGATTCAAAGGAGATGGGCCCCACCCAGGGGGGGCTTGCGGGGCTTTCAAAGACCGCCGGGCATGAATGGCCGGAGGTCGGGTGCCTGGCCCTCGATATAGGTGGGTTTGATGATAGGGAAGAAACGGCCGCGGCAATTGTTTCCGAAATATTCAGGGCGGGTCCCATGGAAAGGGGGCTTGGCAAAGATCATCGCATTACCCCGAAACTGGTTCCCCGTCCGCTTCAAAGCCGGGAAAAACGGGCCGTTTCCGTCCTTAACCCTGATGACGTCGTGATTGTTTCGGGAGGCGCCAGGGGGGTTACCGCGGAAGTGACGGCCGCTGTAGCCCAGGCGTATGGCCCGGTGATCATACTCTTGGGAAGAAGCCCGGGGCCGGAAGATGAATCCCGCATGTTCAGCCACTTGGAAACTGAATCGGAAATCAAACGCGCCATTTTGGCGGGCGGGTCCGGCAACATGACCCCTAAAGCCCTTGAGGAAAATTTCCGGAAGGTTATTGCCAACCGTGAGATCAATCGAAATATCGAACGTTTAAAAGGCTTTGGCGCCAGGGTTCAATACCATAGTGTCGATATCAGGAACCTGACAGAGGTTGTGGGTGTGCTTGACCGGGTCAGGAACCAATTCGGCAAAATAACCGCCGTGATTCATGGCGCAGGGGTCCTGGAAGACCGTTTGATAGGGGATAAAACCATTGCGCAATTTGAAACCGTATATTCCACCAAAGTCGAAGGTTTGAGAAACCTTTTTTCTGCAACCGAGCCGGATAACTTGAAAATGGTCGCCCTGTTTTCCTCTTCCTCGGCCCGGTTCGGAAGAAAAGGGCAGATCGATTATTCGTCGGCAAACGAGGTGTTGAATAAGATGGCCCAGGCCCAGGCGAGAACCCGACCTGATTGCAGGACGGTTGCCGTCAACTGGGGGCCATGGGATGGCGGCATGGTGACCGAGACCCTCAAACCCCTGTTTAAAGAAGAGGGGATTGACCTTATCGACAAAAAGGCCGGCGCCGGATATTTTATTGATGAATTCGAATCCAACGAAAATGGGCCGGTCGAGGTCGTCGTTATGGGGGGACCGCTAAAGGGAGAGGGGATTCCTGATTCAATTCCGAAAGGGGATTCCACAAAAACCGTCGGCCCTATGGCTTCCTCCTTTGAATTGGATCTGACCATAGACCATTATCCCATCTTGCAGGATCATGTAATGAACGGGAACGCGGTTCTCCCTGCGGCGATCATGATCGAATGGCTCGCTCAAGGGGCACTTCGAAACAACCCGGGATACCGGTTTGTGGGGTTTGACGACTTCAGAGTTCTCAAAGGAATTATCATGAAAAATGGTGATTCACAACATCTCAAGATCACGGCCGGCCATCTTTCAGGCAACAATGGGAAC
>JAGHDR010000363.1 GCA_021159825.1 Deltaproteobacteria bacterium
GGAGGGTACGGCACTGATAATACCAAACGTATCCGAATGAACGTCGGTGACCGGTTCATGGATAAACTGAGCCTGCGGGTAGGTTATGAGAATGAATCCACGGACGGGTACGCGAGCACGCCGGTTCTGAGCACCATCAAGGCCGGCGACGGTACAAATTCCGGCGGGTATCCGATGGATGATAAGTATGGAAATCCTACCAAATGGGTGATTGGGGACAAAGGAAAAAATGGTGCGGAAAAGAGCAGCTTTGATGCCAAGGCCGTGTTTGATTTTTCAGATACCGGCAGCCTTGCATTTAATGCGATGTTGGGTCGCCACAAGTATGATTACGACCCTCCCAACACCTATATGGGAACTTTTTCAGGATCGGCCATCGCCGGATCGGGCAAGAAAGCGAGTTTTAAGCCGAATAATTTCATAAGCTATACGGGCAAAGGGGAAAATGATACAGACGTGTACAGCCTCGCCTTCAAGGAGATGTTTGGCTCGGTTCAGGTTGACGCCCAGGTGGGAACAACAAGGGTAGATGATAATTATACCACCGAATCCGGTGGTTCAACAAAGACATATTATGACTCCCCGGGTACGCTCAAAGAGACCAAAAGCAGGGCCTGGTTCGGGGAGGTTCGTGGGGATATACCGATCGGGGAGTCGCATCTCCTGACTGCCGGGGTATCTTTTCGAGCCAACAAGTCGGATACCAATGATTATAATGTCCCATACTATCGCAGCTATTCAGACAAGAGCGAGAGCACCTTTTATTCAGGCGGGAAGGACCGGCTATGGGCTGTTTTTGCCCAGGATGAGTGGAGTATAGGCGATAGCTTAAGCCTGTATATCGGCTGCCGTTTCGATTCATGGAAGGTCTATGACGGGAAATCCGGAGCGCCCGGCTCTGAAACCGAGTACGACAGCAACACCGAGTCCGAGGTCAGTCCCAAGATGGCCGCGGTCTGGAAGGCGCTTGAAAATACCACACTGAGGAGTTCCATAGGACATGCCTTTCGCGCCCCCACTCTCTATGAGCTTTATCGAACCTGGACCTCATGGGGGACAACCTATCAGAGCAACCCCAACCTGAAGCCGGAGACCCTGTGGGCCTACGAGTTAGGCGTGGATCAGGGTTTTTTTGACGGATGGACCCAACTGTCTCTTTCCGGATATTATAATGATATTAATGACCTGATCTACTACAAGGTGGATAGCGCGGCAAAGACCAAAACACGTATGAACGCGGGTAAGGGGCGGACCATCGGTGTGGAGTTCGGTGTGTCTCAGAAGATTATCAGCTGGCTCGGTGCACGGGGAAATTTCACTTACACCGACGCCAAGATTACTGACAACCCCCTTGATCCGGCATCGGAGAACAAGATGGTGCCGGGTATTCCCAAATATATGTACAACCTCGCTCTGGAGGCAGAGCAGCGGTGGTTCAGGGGGAGCATCATCGGCAGATATTTCAGTAAGATATATAACAATTCCGACAACAAAGACACGGCAGAAGGGGTTTACCAGACCTATGAATCTGCATTCATTGTAGACGCAAAAATAACGTTTACGCCGTTAAAATGGGGGGATATTTCCCTTTGCGTCGATAATGTTTTTGATAAGGAATACTATGAATATTACAAGCAAAATGGACGAACTTTTCTGTGCGAAATGACTTTCAGGTATTAAGCTGCATGAGAAAATGCGTTGTTGCTTTCCGTGCTTCACTTCTCGTTGTCTGCCTGAGTGTTTTTTGGGGTGGACTGACAGCCCATGCCTTGCAAAGGGCGGCGGCGGGAACAGCAGGGAAAAAGATCACGATCGAGGACGCAAACGGGTGCTCAATGGATGTGAGGCTGCCGGTCAAAGGGATTGTGGTCCTGACGTCCGATGCCTTGGAAGTGATCCGTGCCATAAAGGCGGAAGGGCTTGTGAAAGGGGTTAACAGCGGCATTTCAAAAGATCCCCTGTTCTGGCCGGAACTGAAGAACCAGCCAAGTGTGGGTAGCTGGAGGAATCCCAATTATGAGCTGATTGCGGAGTTGAATCCGGATATTGTAATAGGATATGCCGGGCGACCCGGACCGGTTATGGAAAGGAAACTCGGCTCCTTCGGCATACAGGTCGTACGTCTCGATTTTTACAAGATGCTTACCTTGAAAAGTGATGTGAAAATCTTAGGGCAAATTCTGAACAGGGAGAAGGAGGCAAGGCAACTCATCGCCTGGTACCATAAAAGCCAGGATTTTATTCAAAAAGGGCTGGAAAAGATCAGATGCCGGCCACGTGTTTATGTCGAGAGTTATTCCAAATACCACACCACGGGACCCGGTTCGGGCGGCAATGAGATGTGTGTTCTGGCAGGCGGCTGCAATATCGCAGAGGGTTTTTCCATACCCTATCCCGAGGTAAGCCCTGAGTGGGTTTTAGTGAAAAACCCCCAAGTAATTATTAAAGCGGCGGCTGTCACGAACGCCTATGCCGCGACCGGTTCAGGCGCCTTGGAGAAGATCGGGAAGGAAATCATGGCAAGGCCTGCCTGGGATAATATCAGGGCGGTTCAGGAGGGAAGGGTCTATGTGATGGAAAGCAGTATCTGGACAGGCCCGAGGGCAATCATAGGGATCAGCTATATGGCAA
>JAGHDR010000145.1 GCA_021159825.1 Deltaproteobacteria bacterium
CTTAAGAACGTGTGCCGTACCCGGCACACAACAAGGAGCTGGACCGGACACCGCACACCGATCAATCAAACTGCGTTTGCTTGATCGGCGCACGGCGCCGGTCAGCACCGCGATTAAATTAAGCCTTCGGCAGGAAGAGGTAAATTACTTTTTCTAACAGCAAGAATGATGCCAAAGAGGTTATGAATTTTAGTTAACAAATGGTTGAAGCGGACACGGGTTTGGGGTCTGATGTGGATGCCTATTGTGTTGTCCGAGCCGCTTAACTCAGTGGTTATATTTTTGAGAAATCAATTTATGTAATACCAGAAATGAAGTTTTTATCTTATTTTTTTATTAACCTATACACAAAAGGAGAAGAAAATGTCAGTATCATATCCGAAAATCGGCAATAAAGTGGTAGCCAAAGTCGTTGAAACAAAAGGTAACTGTACTATTGGAATGAAGGTTGGAGATGAATTTGAATTGAGCCTTCATAAATGTGGTGAATTTTGTGGATATTTCTATCACAATATTTTGGGGTGGATAAAAACCTTGCAGTTTGGAGGAACTTTCCCCCTTGGTGAGGACCCTGATGTTCAAATATGGGAATGCCCTAATTCAATGAATCGAGTCAAAATTGAGCTCAGAAGGATCAAAGAGTAAAGGCGAAATATAACCACCGCATTCACTCCGACGCCCAAAGCCAAGCCGTTTTTTACTTTTGCGTAGTCTGTGTAAAAAGCCGCTCTTGCCAAGTCATCATTGGCTTTGGGTGCAGGTGATGCGGGACGTTATGCTTCTGTGAAATAAGGAAATTGTTTGAACAGTTATTCGAAAATCGCCATATAAAATCGTAGAATTACAATGCCGGTAAAAATAAGACAATTAATCAAGAAACTTGAAAAAGCGGGATTTGTTAATAAAGGCGGCAAGGGAAGTCATAGAAACTATGAACATCAATGCGGTGCAAGGGTAACTCTATCAGGAAAGCAAGGAGACGATGCATTAAGATATCAAAAAAATGAAAGAGAGTGCTAAATATCTCAAAATTGTCGAATGGTCCGAAGATGATCAAGTTTTTATAGGGCAATGCCCCGGGGTTATTGGTCAATGTTGCCACGGCGAAAGTGAAATTGAAGTTTACAAAGAATTATGTGCAATTGTCGATGAATGGTTGGAGATTGCAAAAAACGAAAAAAGGGTACTTCCTCCCCCTACAATCGGCAAAGGAATAGCTAAACAAATCTTATCGTTCGCATAACACAATGTTGAACGAAGCTTCGCAAACGGTCGTTTTCATAGTCAAAAAGGGGATTATAGTCGGAAACCACCCATGGCAAGAGCGAAAAGGCATTATATTCCGGGTCAAATTTGGCATTTTACCCATCGGTGTCATAATCGAGAGTTTTTGCTTTCCTTCGATGTTTGTAAATTGCCTTTGAAGGTCGCTGTTTTATTCAATCACATGGTGCTCAGAGTTATGAAGGTGTGAGCTACAACAAACCGAAACGATATTTTGAAAAATCGGGATATGGACGAATTTATTTTTGAAATTAAAGATTACCGAGGGGTAAAAGTAAAACTTGCTCGAACTGTTTGGCAAGACAAAATTCTTTCCACTTCGCCAATTGGACATCCTGAAGTTAAACCCTATATGAGCATTATTCCCCAGGCGATTCAGCAACCTGACGTTGTCTTCCAAAGTACACGGCGCAAAAATACTCATATCTTTTACAAACTGCGAGTCGATAAAAAAGGACATCACATTGTTATTGTCATCAAATACATCTTTGAAAATACAGGTATGGTTGGCTATGTCAGCACTATTTATTTAACCAATAAACTTTACGCAAGAGGAGATATTTTATGGTCAATGGAATCAATAAAAATAAGATAAGAGTTCACTATGATACTGAGCAAGATATCTTTTATCTTTTGTTCACCGAAAAGGCACAAAAAGCTCTTGCCGAAGAAACAGATGACGAAGTTTTTGTTCGCTTCGACCAGGACACCCGAAAAGTGGTCAGTGTTGAATTTTTGAATTTTCAAAAACGGATTACTAATGTTTTTGGAAAGGGGATGAAATACCTCGGCTCTGAACAACCTGAACGTTTGTTTTTCCCCAAATTGCAGGGTAATACGTCCGTTTGATGTTTGAGTGGTTTGGGCCTTTTATTCGGTATTTGGACTACGTGTAATGAGTATCGTTATTTTAAACATTTCAATGAATTGAAGCCAGGCAATAATCATCTAGTGGTCATCGTCATTTTCAAAACGAGCCTTGATGAACATGGCAAATATTGCTCCAATAATTTTGTAGTAACCGGGTGGGCGAAATTCATTTAATCCAAAAGGTGAATCTATGGACAAAACATCATTTTTCGAGACAGAAATAACCGCCACAGATGGGACGCCTGTTCGCCTGGTCTATGATCGAAAATCTGATATTCTGGAAATTTTCTTTGGGAAAAATAAACCGGGAACAGGGGTGGAATTAACCGAACACATCATTTTGCGGGTTGATTTACAAACGCGCCGGCCTATTAGTGTCACGGTGCTTCACTTTTCAATTTTAACGGAACTCACTGAGTATGGCCCCCGGAGCTATGCTTTAGAGAAGCTGAATGAGGTTCCCGAGGATTTACGTGAGTTAGTCCTGCATGTGCTGAATACAACGCCGGTACGGCAGTTTTTGAAAATTACGTATTTCCAGGTGTCGCCAACAGAGCAAATTCCGATTACTTATGTGGAATCACAGCCAGCCTTGAATGCGGCATGATCTTTTATGCAGGCGTCGTAGAAATTGTCTAGACCAACGATTCACCAGACGCCTGATAGTTATGCGGTTCCAGCAAAGTGTGGTGGCGGATCATATCGAAAATGGTTCAACCCGGTTTCTGGGAGAGGAACAGTTATTCCAGATTGGGGCAAAAGGATTTGAAGGCAGACACTATCTCAGCAGTTTGCAAACAGCTTGGGGTTGATAGGAACTCCTCAGTAGAAGGCGTCTCCAAAGGATGAATGGGAATTCAACATCTCAAATCAAGGAAAATTTGGGGAAAGCGCCGTCTAGTTGGACACTCACGGTAAAATAAGAAATTTTCACCCTAATAAATCCACCGGTGGAAAAAGAGGAAACGTGGACAAAAAGATATTCTTTGCGGGAATTGATGTGGGCTCCGTCAGTTTGAATGGTGTTGTGATCAACCGGGGCCGGGAAATCGTCTATGAGGCGCCCTACGAGCGCCATCTGGGCAAAGTCAATGAGCGGGTCCTGGCACTCATTGAGGGTTTTTACCGTCGGTTTGGCAATGATGGCATTGGGTCCATTTCATTCACCGGAAATCACGGCAAAGAGCTGAGCGAGCGGCTCAATACCCCATACGAATTTGAGACCATCACCCAGGTGCTTGGTACCCTCTTTGTCAAACCCGAGGTCAGAACCATCATCAGCATGGGTGGCCAGGAGACGGCCCTTTTTCAAATCAACCATCCGGGCCGGATGGGTGAAGCAAACCATGAGCAATGGGAGCTGGCCTACTTTAACACCAACGGCCCCTGTGCCTCCGGCACCGGTTCATTTATTGATCAGCAGGCCCAGCGTCTGGCCACCGCCATTTATTCCCGGGACGTCAACACCAGCCAGGACCAGCTCGACCGGATACTTAAAGATTTCATCGCATTGGGGAAAAAGAGTGATAAACCCGCCAACGTGGCCTGCCGTTGCACCGTGTTTACCAAATCAGATATGATCCATCTGCAGAACCGCGGTGAAAAGCTCGAGGATATCATTTACGGTCTACACGTGGGGAATGCGCGAAATTATATGAGCACCATCGTATCCAATCGTTCACTGGAATCGCCGGTGGTTTTCGTGGGCGGGCTTTCATTAAATGAACTTCAGGTCAAGACCCTGAAAGAATATGTTCCGGATCTGGTGGTGCCCCCGTACAATACCTCCATCGGGGCTTTGGGTGTGGCTTTGGCAGCCCTGGCGGCAGAAAACGAAAAGGGTTCCAGCCATGGGAACAGCCATCCGGATCTGTCGTTGCTCAAACAATTGGCATCTGAGCGAAAAGGCGAAGTGCCGGTGGCAAAAAAGTTGGTAATTCGGAAAACCGTTTTCCCTGAAACCAATGAGATTAAAAAACGGGCCTTTAAGAAACCTCAGAAGGTTTTTTTGGGCATTGATATCGGCAGTACCACCACCAAATATGCACTGATCGATGAGGCCCATGAGATTGTGGGTAAAAACTATGTTCCCACCAAAGGGAAACCCATTGAAGTGACCCAGGAACTTTTTAGAGAGTTGCTGAACAAGACAGGCGATAAAATCGAGATTGTCGGTACGGCCACCACGGGTTCCGGTCGTAATGTGGTGGGTGATTTCCTGAACGTGGATCTGATTATTGATGAAATTACGGCTCATGCCCGGGGGGCCGTAGAGATAGATCCGGCAGTGGATACCCTTTTTGAGATCGGTGGACAAGACGCCAAATATGTTTCAATTGCCAACACCTATCCCCTTGATTTTGATATGAACAAGGTCTGTGCAGCCGGCACCGGAAGTTTTCTGCATGAATTGGCCAATAAATACGGCATCAGCATTATTGAGGAGTTTCAGGATATTGCCCTGTCATCGGAAGCACCGGTAAAATTGGCTGAAAGGTGTACGGTGTTCATGGAATCGGATTTGGTGAGTTACCATCAAAAAGGGGTTGCCACCAATGATCTGATTGCCGGATTGTGCTACGCCATCGTCCATAATTACCTGAACCGGGTGGTTGAAAAAAGGAAAGTCGGAGAACGGGTGATGTTTCTGGGGGGACCCTCCCTGAACAAGGGTGTGGTGGCCGCGTTTGAAAATGTGCTGGGTCGTGCCCTTATTGTGCCCCGGCATCGTGAGGTGCTGGGGGCCTATGGCGCCGCCATCAGCGTTCACGAACGGATGCGGCTCCTGGGTGAAAGAACCGGTTTCAGGGGGCTCAGGAGTGCCATTGAGGATCGCATGGTGTATACTGAAAAAACTTGCAGGGCGGATCCCCAGTGTCACAACCAATGCAAATTGAAAATTTATGATTTTGACGGGCGCAAGAGCATTTGGGGGGGAGAGTGCGGCCGGTATGAGTTGACCCGGAACCGTGGTGTGATGGAGACAAACTTTTTTGCATTGCGTCAGGAGATATGGGAGACTTATATGGCAGGGGTTTACGAGACCCTGTCGGACAAGCCGCTCCTGCGGGTGGGTGATCGACCCACGGTGGGGTTGCAGCGGGCCCTTTACGGTCAGCAGGACGCTGTCTTGTGGGCGCATTTTTTTGACCATTTGGGATACCGGCTTGTTTTGACGCCGCCCACCAATGCCCACCTTTCCAGAATGGGCATCGAGGCCATGACGGCGGAGACCTGCTACCCAGTGAAGGTCTCCCATGGCCATGTGAAAGAGCTGGTGGGAAAGACGGCATTTTTGTTTCTCCCCAGTGTCGTGAATATGGGGAAAAGTCAGGACAAAGAAAAAGGTTTTTATTGTCCCATGGTGCAGAGCAACTCCTACATGGTCCGCATGGCCCTTGATCTTGACATGACAAATGTTTTAAACCCCGTGGTCCATCTCAAGTATGATGTGGAAACCCTTGCTATGGAAATAGCTGAACAGCTGCGACCAAAACTTTCACTCACCGTGCATCAGGTAAGAGAGGCCCTTTACTACGCTTTTGGAAGAGAAGAGCAGTTCCGGAAGGCGGTTTTCCAGAAAGGAACCGAGATCTTGGAATCACGCTCCGCTGGGGAACCGATGGTTGTCGTGACCGGCAGGCCCTACAACCTCTATGATGAACGGTTGAATCTGAGATTGGGGCACAATATGGCAAAAATCGGCATCAAGGCCATGCCCATGGATTTTTGGGATGTCTCTTCGGTGGATCTGTCAGATTTTCCGTCCATGTATTGGGCGCAGGGTGCAAAAATTCTACGTACGGCCAAAATTGTGGTGTCCAACCCGGATTTTTTTGGTCTGCATCTGACCAACTTCGGGTGTGGTGCGGATTCATTCCTGGAACACTTTTACCGGCATATCATGGGGGATAAACCCTACATGATTTTGGAACTGGATGAGCACAGTGCCGTGGCCGGGGTTATGACCCGCCTGGAGGCGTATAAAAACGTCATCTTTAACAGTATGCAAAAAGCACAGCAGGAAGCGGAAGAACCGCGAAAACCGGCCAATTGACCATGGAAACCAAAAACGTCATTAATTTTGAATCCTTCAGCAATAAAGTGGGACGGTTCAGTCTCAAGGAACGAACCTGTCTGATTCCGGAAATGAATCGGATGGGCAGCCATCTATTGGCTGCCAATTTCAGAAGTTTCGGTATCCGGGCAAAGGTTCTTGAGACTTTTAAAGGGATGGATCTGGGCATGGCCCATACTTCGGGGAAAGAGTGCTTTCCCTGTCAAATCACCATGGGGGATATCCTCTATTTCATGGAGCAGGAGTCGACCCGCCTGGGATCGGAATTTGATCCTGATGCCTACGTCTATTTCATGCCGGAAGCGGACGGCCCTTGCCGTTTCGGCATGTACAACAAATACCAGCGGATTGTCCTGGATTCATTTCCGGCGTTCAGCGGGCTCAGGATCGGTGCTTTGACCACTGCGGATGGGTATTCCCTTGACGGGATCATTGAGAAAGAACGGGTGACCGATCTTCGGAAATCGTCCTACGTGGCCCTGGTTTTGGGGGATATCCTGGACCGTTTGCTGTGGCGGGTCAGGCCCTATGAGAAAGAAATCGGACTGGCGGATCTGGTGATTGAAAAATGCCTTGCGTTTATGGCGGATGCTGTTGAGCGTTTCGGGCAGGGTCTGCAGTTTGATCAGATGTTTGCGCGGCTGGAAGCGGTCGTCAAAGAGGTAAAGGCGGTCATGGACCCGGGGATCCCGCTGAAACCGTTAATCGGCATGGTGGGGGAAATCTATTTGCGGACCCACGTGAAAGCCAACCAGGACGTCATCCGCATGCTGGAAAAGCACGGGGCGGAAGTGGTCAATGCATCTGTATCGGAGTGGGTCAATTTTACCAGCTACGAACATTACAGATCGGCCAAGACAGGGTTGCGTTTCAGCCTGAAACAATTGAAATTCGACCGCTTCAAAGACCATTTGAAAGACCTTTTCACCTATGGAGGGGATCTTTTTTATCAGGAATACAGACAAAGACAGGTTTATAAAAAGGTTTCAGGTCTGGTCGACCTGGCAAAGGACCACAAAATTAGCCACCTGGAGGATGTGCTCAAAGAACAGGATTTGTATAGCTTTGATCTGGGCACGGAGGCGTGCTTGAGCATTGCGGGTATGATGGAATACGTTCGGGAGGGATATAACGGTCTGGTGAATGTTTACCCGTTTACCTGTATGCCGAGCATCACTGCGAGCTCCATCGTGCGGCCGCTCATGAGCAAGCTCAGGGTTCCCTATCTGGATACCCCGTATGATTCCAGCACCCAGCCGGGTCGGGAATCCGCGATTCGAACCTTCATGTATCAGGCCGACCAGCATCTCAAACGTTATGGAAGGCACGATTTTTAAACGGGATTTGGATTTCGAGAGTCAAACGAACCAAAACCAAAATCAAAAACACCAGTGTTCCAAAAGTCCGACGGTCAAAAGGTCGATATCGCACTGGTCAAAATAGGATATGTAAAAACCAAAGCAAGGAGAAAACCTTTGGGACTCGCGTCAAAAATGTTAATCAATGCCGTCGAGGCGGAGGAATTCCGGATCGCCGTAATCAAAGACGGGCGGTTGGATGGGTTTTATATCGAAACCGCTGCGACGGAACAGAAGACCGGAAATATCTATAAAGGGGTTGTGGAGAGGGTTGAACCCAGCCTGCAGGCGTGTTTTGTGAACTTTGGAGGCGATAAAAACGGCTTTTTGTCCGTTACGGATATTCATCCGGAATATTACGCCGTAGAACCGGAACCGAAAAAAGAGACCAGCCTGCCACGGATCGAAAATATTTTGAAAAAAGGGCAGGAACTTCTGGTCCAGGTTACCAAGGAGATGCAGGGGCGAAAAGGCGCACAGTTGACCACCTATCTGTCTCTGGCCAGCCGGTATCTGGTCTTGATGCCTGGGAGCAAGGGGGGTATTTCAAAGAAAATTGAAGATGAAGAGGAGCGTCAGAGACTCAAGTCCATTATGGCCCAGTTCAAGCTTCCCGAAGGGGTCGGATATATTGTGAGAACCGCGGCTCTGAAACAGAGTAAGCGAGATCTTTCCAGGGACCTCAACCGATTGCTCAGAATGTGGAAAAACATCAAGAAAAATGTTCAGGAGGCATCGCCATTAACCCTGGTCCATAAAGAGCAGGATGTTTGTTTGCGAACGTTAAGGGACTATTTCACCAGCGAAATCACCGAGGTGCTCGTTGACGATAAAGAGACCCTGGACAAGGTGAAAGACTACATGAAGGTCATCTCTCCCCGGCATCAGGGGCGGGTTAAACTCTTTAAAGAGAAACGTCCCATCTTCGCGCAATACGAAATCGAAAAGCAGATTGAGACCATCTATCGCAATCGGGTGCCTTTAAAATCCGGCGGTTCAATTGTGATTGATCCCACTGAGGCTCTGGTCGCCATCGACGTAAACTCGGGCCGGTGGCGAACGGGTAAGCAAGTGGAAAATACGGCGTTTAAAACCAACCTCGAAGCCGCTGAAGAGATTGCCCGTCAACTTCGCCTCCGGGATATGGGTGGATTGGTGGTGATTGATTTTATCGATATGCGGGATAAAGAGCATATTCGGGAAGTGGAAAAAGTGATGAGGGACAAAGCAAAAGAGGGTCGGGCCAAGATCAGCGTTTCCAGTATTTCCAAATTCGGTCTTCTTGAACTGTCGCGGCAGCGTCTCCGGCCTTCCATCGAATCGGTCAGTTATCAAACCTGTGCGTATTGCAAGGGACGCGGGCTTGTGCCTTCGGTTGAAACAGCCGCCATTTCATTTTTGCGCCGGATTCGCATGGGATTGAGTAAGAAGGGAATTTTGCAGGTAAAGGGGGAACTTTCCGAGGATGTGGCCGCCTATCTACAAAACCGGAAGCGAAAAGATCTTGCCCGGATGGAAGAACGTTATGGTCTGGAGATTACCTTGCAGGGGGACCCGTCACTTTCGCCCGACGGGGGCATCCTGGAATTCATCAAAGAGGAACGCAGCCCAATGCCGAGGCCCTAACTATTGTTCAACAATATCATTTATTTCATCGTTGTCCTTCTGATTTTTAATGTCAGCTATTCCGACGTCTCCCCCGATGATTCTTTACTTTATTCGATCGCCGGACTTGTGATTTGCTGGGTGGCTTTCGCCGCTTATTGCCGCCGGAGTTTTTTTTATTTTAACCGACGTATCGCTTCCGGACGGTATCCCGAGGGTGCATCGGCGGAACGATACGAGCGGCTGAATC
>JAGHDR010000146.1 GCA_021159825.1 Deltaproteobacteria bacterium
CAACTCAACCATAAGTGAAAGGGCCAAAAACATCCAGTGAATAATGCACTCCCCCAAATCCGTTATAATCAGAAGAAATTCATCATCTTGAAACCGATACAGGTATGCATCATCTATAGCACCCCCTGTTTCGGTGGAAATGAGGGTGTACTGAGCGCCCACGTTCTGCCCACATTTAGAATAAAGGGCAAGGGCAGCCGCATTGTTGGTGAGAACATGTTGAAGGAAGGCCAAAGCGTCTTTTCCCCGGACCAGGAAACGGCCCATGTGGCTCACGTCAAACAGGCCCGCCCCTCGGCGGGTGTTCAGATGCTCCCGGATGATGCCGTCCGGGTACATGAGGGGCATCTCCCAGCCGCCGAATTCAACCATCTTGGCTTCAGGGCCAGGTGTTGCTCGTAAAAAGGGGTTCTGAGAGGTTCGCTCATGGGTTTGACTCCTGGAAATTGTTAAAGAGAGCATGGAGATGATACAATGCTTCACGAAAACTTACAAGCAGCAAGGACCCGTAAGGACGTGAATTGTCTTGACTTGAAAATGGGTCCTTTACTATATAATTGGTGATCTGTTTTCAGGGAAGGTTTTGGATGTGAAGCAGGGGCGGAAGATTTGCGCGGTTTATAACAAAGGATAATAATACGTCAAGAATGGCCGATTAAATTGGTCTGAGAAATGAAACAGGAGAGATAAGAATGGGAGATGTGGTTGTTGTTTCGGGAAAGAGAACCCCTGTGGGTACATTCGGAAAGACGCTGAAATCGACACCGGTGGTAGAATTGGGGGCGCTGGTGCTGAAAGAAACCCTCAAAAATGTGCAGTTGAAGCCGGTAGCCACCGACAACCTGATGCAGTTTGAGCCCGACGCACTCAAAGGCCTTGGCATGATCGATCTTGAAAAACAAGCTTATGATTACGATGATGCTTTCGAGGCTGTTCAAGTGGATGAAGTCATCATGGGAAATGTGGTCGGTGCGGGCCAGGGGCAGAATGTGGCTCGCCAGGCCATGATCAAGGCAGGGATCACGAAGGAAACGAGTGCTTTCACGTTAAATAAGGTATGCGCTTCCGGAATGAAAGCCATTGCCCTGGGGGCCCAGTCCATTGCTGCCGGCGAGGCGGAAGTGATTCTGGCGGGCGGCATGGAAAACATGAGCCTCATTCCCTACGCGTTGCCCGCAGCCCGCTGGGGCGCCCGCATGAATAACGCTGATCTGGTGGATCTGATGGTCATGGATGGCCTGTTTGAAATTTTTTATGGATATCACATGGGGCTGACAGCGGAAAATATTGCGGAGAAATACGGTATTTCCAGGGAAGAACAGGATGAACTCGGGGCCTTGAGCCACCAGCGAGCCATGAAAGCCATTGCAGACGGTCTTTTCAAGGACGAGATTGTTCCGGTGGTGATACCGCAACGGAAAAAAGATCCGCTGATTTTTGATACGGATGAGCGGCCCATGGACACCACCGTGGAAAAAATGGCCGGGCTCAGACCCGCCTTTAAAAAGGACGGCACTGTGACAGCGGGGAATGCGTCCGGAATCAACGATGCGGCAGCGGCGCTTCTGCTCATGTCGGATGAAAAGGCAAAAAGTCTCGGATTGAAACCGCTCGTAAAAATACGAGCCTTTTCCTCTGCGGGGATGGACCCGGCCTATATGGGGCTTGGTCCCATACCGGCGGTAAGAAAACTGCTGAAAAAGGAAAACCTCACCATTAACGATTTTGGCACCATCGAGTTGAACGAAGCGTTTGCGTCTCAGGCCATCGCCTGCGTGCGGGAGCTGGGGTGCGACATGGAAAAAACCAATGTCCTTGGTAGCGGCATCTCCATCGGGCATCCCATCGGGTGTTCCGGTGCACGCATTACGTTAACGCTCATCGGTGAAATGATGCGAAAAGATGTTGAACTGGGCCTGGCTTCCCTTTGCATCGGTGGCGGGCAGGGTATGGCCATGATTCTGGAGGCGTGTTGATTTTGTCTAAATCTCAATTTTACGGGGGCGGAAATAATGTCATTTGAAAATATTATTTTTGAAGAAGTTGGGAATATAGCGGTCATCAAATTTAACCGGCCCAAGGCTTTGAATGCCATCAATCCTGATGTGTTGGCTGAGATGGGTGAAGCTCTGAACAAAATCGAGGCCGATGGAGTCGTTAAGGTCCTGGTGCTGACCGGTAATGACGATAGAGCATTTATCGCGGGCGCGGATATTACCCATATGGCCGGTTTTTCGCCACTGCAGGGCCGGGAGTTTTCACTGGAAGGCCAGCAGTTTATGTTTCGCCTGGAAAGCCTTTCAATACCGGTCATTGCCTGTGTTAATGGGTTTGCCCTGGGAGGTGGAACGGAAACGGCCATGGCGTGCGATTTTATCTATGCTTCTGAAAAAGCCAAGTTTGGTCAGCCGGAAATCAACCTCGGGATAATGCCTGGATTCGGCGGAACCCAGCGTTTATCCCGTCTGGTGGGTAAAGCAATGGCCAAAGAACTTTGCATGACCGGTGTGGTTATCGGCGCGCAGGAAGCCAAAGAGATCGGCCTGGTCAACAAGGTGTTTCCTGCGGATACCCTGTGGGAGGAAACCATGAAAACCGCCGGACTATTGGCAAGCAAGGGCAGGGTGTCCATGAAGGCCATTAAAAACTGCATTGATCGCGGTTTTGACGTGGATCTTCACAGCGCTCACTTTATGGAAGCGGATGCTTTTGCTCTGTGCATATCGAGCCCGGACGGAAAAGAAGGGATGACGGCATTTTTGGAGAAACGGAAACCCGAATTTAAGGGGGAATTGGTATAATCATGGATTTCGCACTAACCGAAGAACAGCAGATGGTTCGAGAGATGGCGGCACGCTTTGCCGAGGCGGAGATTCGGCCCAAAGCAGCGGAATTGGATGAAACTCACTCCCATCCGGCGGATATTGTTAAGCAATTGGGAGAGTTGAAGATGCTTGGCATTGCCGTACCGGAAGAGTACGGTGGCGGCGGTATGGATTATGTGAGTTACGTTCTGGCCCTGATTGAAATATCGAAGGCGTGCGCGTCAACGGGGGTCATTATGAGTGTCAACAACTCCCTTTACTGTTTTCCGGTATATGCTTATGGAACGGAGGCTCAGAAAAAGAAATATCTCAATCCCTGTGCCTCCGGAGAATACCTGGGGTGCTATGGCCTCACAGAGGCCGGGGCCGGCTCCGACCCTGCGGGTATGAGGACCACCGCCGTCAAAGACGGTGACGAATGGGTCGTGAACGGGGAGAAAAAATTTATCACCAATGGCAATGTGGCTCGATACGCCGTCATCGCGGCTGTAACGGACAAAGAAAAAGGGTACAGGGGGATCAGCACCTTCGTGGTGGATCGGGAAAACACCCCCGGCTTCAAGGTGGGGCGCCTGGAAGAGAAGATGGGTATCCTGGCTTCGGGGACCGCGGAACTGATTTTTGAAGATGCGAGGCTGCCCGCTGATGCCTTGCTGGGACAAGAAGGGGAAGGGTTTAAGCAGATGCTGACGACCCTGGACGGCGGGCGCATCGGCATCGCTTCCCAGGCGATTGGTATTGGTCGGTCGGTTCTGGAAGACGCGGTGGAGTATGCCAAGACCCGGGAGCAGTTTGGGAAACCCATCAGCGCGTTTCAAGCCATCCAGTGGAAAATGGCGGATATGGCCACGGAACTGGATGCGGCGGAACTGCTGACGCTTCGGGCGGCCTGGTTGGAGAGCCATAAGAAACCCTATGAGAAAGAAGCGGCTATGGCCAAAATGTACGCCTCGGATGCAGCCATGAGGGCGTCTGTGGAAGGGGTTCAGATTCTGGGAGGTTACGGGTACAGCAAGGAATACCCCATGGAGCGCCACATGCGTGATGCCAAGATATGCCAGATCTATGAGGGCACCAATGAGATCATGCGTTTGGTGGTGGCGAAGAACCTCATCAAGGGTTGATTTTTTCAAAAGGAGGCATCTATGGCCTTGACCTTTAATCCTAAGATTTTTCAAGATATTGAAGAAAAGTACAACGCGTGGAAAAAAAACTGAATCGGGTTTTTTCCGCCAGACCGGCACGGTTGGACCGATTTTCCACGGTTTCAGATTGGGAAATCAATAATGTGTATACCCCCGCCGACCTGAAAGACCAGGATTTTGACAGCGATATCGGATTTCCAGGGGATTACCCCTTCACACGGGGGGTGCAGCCCTCCATGTATCGGGGCCGCCTCTGGACCATGCGCATGTTCGCGGGCCTGGGCAGTGCCGAGGACACAAACCAGCGCTTTCATCACCTGGTCCGCCAAGGGCAAACCGGTCTTTCAACCGCCTTTGACATGCCTACCCTGATGGGCTACGACTCGGATTCCCCAAAGGCCAGGGGAGAATGCGGCAAATGCGGCGTGGCCATCGACACGCTAAAAGACATGGAAGACCTGTTTGCGGGGCTTCCCATCGATCAGATCACCACCTCCATGACCATCAACCCGCCCGCCGCCGTCATGTGGGCCATGTATATCGCCATGGCGGAAAACCGCGGGATCGATCAAAAGATCCTTGGCGGTACCATTCAAAATGACATGCTGAAGGAATTTGTTGCTCAGAAAACCTTCATGTGTCCCCCCGAACCGTCTGTTCGCATTGTGGCGGATACGGTGGAATTCGGGACCCGTCAGGTGCCGAGATGGAACACCATCAGCATCAGCGGTGCTGTCCATACCCACCGAGGAGGCCGCCACCATCGCGCTCCGGACCCAGCAGATTATCGCGGAAGAATCGGGTGTGGCCAATAGCATTGACCCGCTCGGGGGGTCTTATTTGGTGGAATCCCTCACCAACCGGATGGAAGAGGAGGCCTTTGAAATCATCCGGAAGATTGACGACATGGGGGGGATGCTGGCCGCCATCGAGCGGAATTACCCACAATTGGCGATCGCCGATGCGGCCTATCACTATCAAAAGCAGATCGACGATTGTGAAAAGACCGTGGTTGGGGTGAACAAGTACACCATCGAGGAAGAAGACATCCCCGTGGAGGTGCTGGAAATCGACGAGGAATTGGAGGAGCTGCAGATTGAAAAAACCAACCGGGTCAAAGAGAGCCGCGACGGCCGGGCCGTGGTCCGATATCTTGAAAGAGTAGGGGAGGCCTGTTCGGGGACTGAAAATGTAATGGAACATCTTATCGATGCGGTCAAAGCCGGCGCCACGCTTCAGGAAGTCTGCGATGTTTTCAGGGATGTTTTTGGTCCTTACCGGGATCCGGGAATTTATTAAAACTGTGGTCACAATGAGGAAATTATGAAACGCGAACGAAAAATCAGAGTGATGGTTGCCAAGCCCGGATTGGACGGGCATGACCGGGGAGCGAGAATCATTGCGCGGGCTTATCGCGATGCAGGGTTTGAGGTGGTGTATACGGGACTTCACCAGACGCCTGAAGAGATCGTGGAGGCGGCGATCCAGGAAGATGTGGATATGGTGGGGTTGTCCAGTCTGGCCGGTGCCCACAAATATCTGTTCCAAGCGGTTTTGGATCTTCTGCGGGAAAAGGGCGCCGGTGATATCGTGGTGTGCGGCGGCGGTATTATTCCCGATGACGATATTGCACAACTCAAAGCGGGCGGGGTCAAGGAGATATTTACATCGGGGAGCAACCCTGGATGAAATTGTTACTTGGGTGCGGGAAAACGTGACGCCGAGACGATAAGGGGCGGGCTATGAATGATTTGGTTGAAAAGGTGACGAACGGCGATGTGCGGGCGGTGGCCCGCCTTATTCGCGATGTGGACGATGGTATGCCTGAGGTGCGGGATGTCTTAAAGGCCCTTTATCCCCATACGGGAAGGGCTTACGTCATTGGTATTACCGGCGCCCCGGGTGTGGGAAAGAGCACGCTTGTGGACCAGATGGTGGCCCATTTGAGAAAGCGGGGGAAAACTGTGGGGGTTCTGGCGGTGGATCCCACCAGCCCCTTCAGCGGGGGGGCGATTCTGGGGGATCGGATCCGCATGCAGCGGCACAGCCTCGATCCGGAGGTCTTCATCCGATCCCTTGCCACCCGGGGTCACTTCGGCGGGTTGACCCAGTCCACTCGAAGCGCCATCGACATTTTGGATGCCATGGGAAAAGAC
>JAGHDR010000111.1 GCA_021159825.1 Deltaproteobacteria bacterium
CGGGGTGAATGTCAACCTGATCCTCAACGGGGTCGCCCTCCATCTGGACGAAATTCAAGTGCCGGCCAAAGGCTTCATCCCCGATGGCATTGGGTGGAAAGGGTTGAACAGTGCCCAAAAGCCTGAGTTTAGCATAAAGGAAGTTCAATTAAGCGGCACCCTTCCTGATGGCGCGGTGAACCTGTCCGTAAAGGATATGGTTTTGAACTTGCCAAACCTGCATCTGGCACTTTCAGAAGATCATCTGAGGGTTGATGATTTGACCCTTCTGATACCCCATACAAGGGTTCATCTGGAAAACCGGCTTCCCAAAGAACTGGAAATGCATCTGGAACTGGGTGCAAAAAATATTTGCATAAGAGGGAAACATCCCTTTCAACTAAAGGAAGGCGTAACCTTGAAAGGCCATGTGAAAGATGTCCTTATCACCCGACTCGACCCCCTCAGACTGGACGTGGGGCACCTGGAAGCAGACATGCAGGCAGGGGATTTTCTGGAATTTCACGTTCAAGGTGCGGCATTCGATTCGGGCATGAAATCATTTCGTACCGAGGGGAGTATCGGCGTGGATCTCGATCAGGCGTTGAAACTGGTTCCGGCCGCGTTAACCCCCGAAGGGCGCTTTACCGGTCGCGTGGAAACCCAGTGGCAGCTTCAAGGCCGACGGCCCACCGACAAAGAGGTTGCCGGATTGACTGATGACACTCTGTCCCTTGAAAAACGGCTGCAGCACGGAGGATTTTTGGAAAACCTGGATATTAAAACACAATTCAAAAATATGGCAGTGACACTGCCGCTCGATTCCGGTAAAACCCTCTCGGTCCGGGGGATCCATTCCGTAAGCCCTTTAAACGTCAGTACTGCCAATGGACTGGCATCGGTTTCCATCCTGGGGGAACTCAAGGTCGATAGAATCAAGGCCCTTCCTCTTTTAGGAAAACTGGAAGCCCCGCTCTCGGCCGGTCTATCATTTAACGCTCTGATCCGGGATCTCAATTCCCTGGAGTTTCGGGAAACCCTTCAACTGGCGCCGTTGGCTGTGGAGCAGACCCTTGAGCTGTCCCTGAACAAGCTGAATCATTTGTTGAGACAAAAAGACAAACCGGACCTTTCAGCCCTGCTAAAAATACTGGAAGCGAGAATCAACGCCGGCATCATTATAAACACGGGCCCCAAGTTGGCCCCATTCACCCGAGGGTTGACCCTTGAAGGTCCCTTGAAAGGGCGCCTGGCGTTACAATTGCGCGGCGGAAAATCAGTTTCGGTCAAAACATCTCTTGAAAGTGAAGGTATTAATGCGGCGTTGCCTTCAAAATTCACCATCGACAATTTAAAAACCGATCTTCAATTTGAAAAAACCTATGGTCTTGCTTTCGGTCCCCTGAAAACCGGCAACCAAAAACCCATCAAGGCCCTGTCCTTAAAGGTGCTTCAGCCCGGAGGATCGTCACACCTGAAATCTATTGCCAACAACTCTCTTTCTCAAAGACTGGTGGAGGATCTTCGAGGGCGACTGTCCAAAAAGCCCACCCTCTCCTTTACAACAGCCCGATTGGAAAACAGGCCGTTTCCCATTTTGCTCAAAAACGCTCGGATGCAGATGCGGTTTAGGCAATCCCTTCCTTCCATCGATTATTTCCAGATGGATATCATGGGAGGGACCCTGTTGGGTGACATGCGCATTATCGAGCAAAACGATCGTTACCGCCTTCAGATGACCGGGGCCTTTTCCGGCCTGGACGCGGACCGGCTGCTTCAAAGAGGGAATGCCGGAAGTTTGCGAAATCAAAAAGCCATCAATGAAGAGACCCAGATTTCGGGGCGCATGTCGCTCCAGGTTCCCATAGCCGCCAATGCCGGGACCGTCATGGAGAACCTGGACGCGGTATTTCGCCTGACCCACATCGGCGCTCGAACCCTGGAGCGACTCCTCTACGCCATGGATCCCCATGAAAACAATGAAAGCATTGTTCAGCAACGAGCCCTGCTGAAAAAAGGAACACCCCGGTGGATTGAGGTGGTTGTCAAGCATGGCAACCTCTCTTTAACAGGAGAGGTCACGGTGGGCGGAGCAAACATCCGTCTGCCGGCCATCAAACGCTTGAATATGGCGTCTCTGCCTATTCAAAAGCAAATTCAAAGCCTGGCCGGCCGCCTGGTTCCCCTTCTAAAAGGCCTGAAAATCCTTTCCGCCGACACACTTTGCGTGGCGCGCGGCGGCGCCATCGATTTTACGGAGGACATAAAATGAAAAAATTCCATTTATTACGGAATGTGTTTCTGGCCGTGATGCTGTCGGCTTCAACCGGCTGTACCCTGGCCAAAGTGGATGTCAATGTGGTGAGCCAACGTACGGCGCTTGAAAATCAGGTCCTGGGTTCCTACAACGCTCTTTCGGACGATGTCCTGCTGGTGGCCTCAGTCAGGGGGGTCGACCCTGCCGGCAAGATCAAAACAGCGCCGCGAAAAAGCCGTGAATACCAAAATGCCGTTATGGCCATAGAGACCCTGGCGTTTCATGAAGACGATGTGGATTCGTTTAAACGCCTGGGATGGGTGGGTGAAAACAACCTTGGGCTGCTGACAACCTTCCCCATGAACAAGGAAAATGCGCCCGATGATCTTCAGGCGTTTGCAGCCCGGTATCCGGAGGATGAGTTTCTCTCGGTGGTGAAACAGGTGAACCG
>JAGHDR010000198.1 GCA_021159825.1 Deltaproteobacteria bacterium
AAACGGCTGAAAGTTTTAAAACTTTTTTATATTTTAAGGGGAGACTGTTATGAAACCGGTTTTTGTTTCAATTGCCGTTGTTTTGGCGTTCGGCTACTTTGCCTGGAAAGTTTTCTATCTTCTGAGGCTGCTTTCGCTGGGCAAAAGCGAAAACCGGTTCGACCAAATTGGAACCCGATTTTGGTCAATGGTCAAACTGAGTATCTTTCAGGGTTCTCAGTTTCGAGTGCCCCATAAAGATTATTCCTATGCCGGCGTTATGCATATCATGATTATCTTCGGATTTCTCCTGCTGCTTCCGGGGGAGATTGAGCTTACCCTTGGCGGCATTATTCCGGGGTTTGATCTTTCATTTGTGGGGCCGCATCTTTTTGGCTTATTTCTGCTTTCACAGGATATTTTCATTTTTCTGGTGATCGTTGCTATGGTAATGGCTTTTTTCAGAAGATTCGTACTCAAACCGCCCCAGATCAATTATCACCTGACCGCTTACTTGATTTTGGGCTGTATCTGCCTCTTGATGTTCACGCTATTGGGCATTAATGCGCTGAGATTGGTTGATCCGGCAGAAAGTCACTTTGCCGGATTTGCGACCCGATGGATGCCATTTACGCGAATCTTTGTCCAATTATCGGGTCTTAACGGGGTTCATCCGGTGTTCTTTGAGGTGATGTGGTGGCTCCACCTGCTGGTTCTTCTTTTCTTCCTTGATTACATTCCCAACAGCAAGCATTTACACGTTTTTGCGGCGATTCCTGCCAATTTTTTCAGGAACCTGCCCCCACCGTTTGTGAAACTTTCCAAAATCGACTTTGATGCCGAGGAGTTAGAATCTCTGGGCGTCTCAAAAGTGGAAGATATGACATGGAAGCAGTTGTTTGACGGCTATACATGTACCGAGTGCGGAAGATGTACGGATCAATGCCCTGCCAATAACACGGGCAAGGAATTGTCTCCAAAGGAAATTATACTTTCCATTAAGGAAAATCTTTTCGAAAACGCGCAGATGCTGTTGAAAACACCTAGGGAAAAGTGGGATGAAGCGGACAGGATAGCGCTTTTGGGCGATTCTATTCCCGAACAGGTTTTATGGCAGTGTACGACATGTGGCGCTTGCGCCAATGTGTGTCCGGTGGGAAACGAACATTTGCGGGACATTCTTGAAATGAGACGTTTTCAAATGATGGAGGAAGGTAAAACCACTGATCTGATGGGAAAGGCCATTAAGAGTCTTGAAGCCCGTAGCCATCCTTTCTTCGGTACCGGATCCGGTCCCAATGACTGGAAAAAGGGTTTAGACGTACCTTTTTTTGAAGAAGGAAAAACCGAGTATCTTCTCTGGATTGGTTGTGCTATCTCCTATGAGGAACGGTCCCAGAATATTGCCAGGGCCATGGTTGACATTCTTGAAAAGGCAGGGGTCTCCTTTGGAATCCTCAAAAACTCGCGGTGCTCCGGAGATCCGGCTAAACAGATGGGAAACGAATTTTTGTTTAGCGAACTTGCAACGCAAAACATTGAGGACTTCTCAGGTCTCGGGGTTAAAAAGATCCTTACCATGTGTCCCCACTGTTTTAACAGTTTTATCCACCATTACCCTGAGTTCGGTGGAACATACGAAGTCATTCCCCACGCCGTATTCATCGAAAACCTGATTGAATCCGGGAAGCTGAATCTTGTTAAAAGCAAGGATGCAATAACCTATCACGATCCGTGTTATCTGGCTCGACACAATGATATCCTTGCTGAGCCGCGAAGGGTTCTCGCCGCGATAGGCGCAATAAAGGAGATGCCTCGCCATGGAAAGGCAAGCTTTTGCTGTGGCGGCGGCGGCGGCAATTATTGGGCGGAAGAAGAAGGGACTCGAATCAATCAAGCGCGGGCAAAAGAGGCTTTTGACTGTGGAACGGAAAAAATTGCAACGGCATGCCCTTTTTGCCTTCCCATGTTAACGGATGGTTTGAAAAAATATACTGAAGAATCGAAGGTCTTTGATATAGCAGAGTTAGTGAGTATCGCTTGTAAATAGTGTCTGAACGAAAACTAGGATTTTTCGTCAAGGGCAAGGAAGGTTAAAATTTTAACCGCAGGAATATGTTGA
The DNA here is from genome assembly GCA_021159825.1 of Deltaproteobacteria bacterium. Classification (GTDB taxonomy): domain Bacteria; phylum Desulfobacterota; class DSM-4660; order Desulfatiglandales; family Desulfatiglandaceae; genus NaphS2. The sequence continues at coordinate 2,102 of JAGHDR010000198.1, forward strand.
ATATTTCGAGGATTAACCAGTTTTATTAAGAACGGGTTTATCTGACGCGGAGATTGGCGAAAAAGAGAGTTTTCGTTCGGACACTAAATAAACATTGGCTGGGGACACAAACAATGAAGGTTGTTTTTTAATTCCCCCAAAGGAGAATGCATATGGCGAAGAAAATAGGGGTTTTGCTGTCCGGTTGCGGAGTTTTTGATGGTTCGGAGATTCATGAGGCGGTTTTGACAATGCTATTTCTTGATCAGGCGGGAGCGGAAATCATATGCATGGCTCCCGATATCCCGCAGGCTCAAGTGATTAACCACTTGACGATGGAGGAGATAAAAGAACCACGAAACGTATTGGAGGAATCCGCCAGGATAGCGCGAGGCGAGATAAAAAAACTAAGTGATGTGAATGCCGTGGATTTAGACGCGTTAATTATACCGGGTGGGTTTGGTGCCGCAAAAAATCTAAGTAATTTTGCCTTTAAGGGGCCTGGGGGGGAGGTCAACACGGACGTCAAACACCTGATTGATGAAATGGTCGCCGCAAACAAGCCTATTG
>JAGHDR010000163.1 GCA_021159825.1 Deltaproteobacteria bacterium
AGACGCATTTTCACTCCCGTTGGTCGAAATCCTGAGTCGCCGGAAGGGAAACGGGCGACACCCCCGCGCACTGGTTCTGACTCCCACCCGGGAACTGGCGCTTCAGGTGGGAGAGAGTATCAAAGCCTATGCAAGGCGGGTCTCCCTTCGATGCACCGTGGTTTACGGCGGGGTTCGCATCAATCCGCAGATCGATCGGCTGAAGCGCGGCATTGATGTTCTTGTGGCCACGCCGGGCCGCCTTCTGGATCTTGCCGGTCAGAGGTATCTGAAGCTTTCCCGCATAGCGTTTCTGGTTTTTGACGAGGCGGACAGAATGCTGGATCTGGGATTCGGTGAGGAGATCTCCGAAATCCTCGATCTCATTCCGGTTGAACGCAGGACCATGCTGTTTTCCGCCACCTACACCCGAGAGATCCGGGATCTTGCCGGAAGAATGCTTCGGGATCCGGAATATATCGAGGTGACGCCAAAGGCTACGGCGGCGGAATCGGTCGTTCAGAAAGTACACCTGGTGGACCGATCAAATAAACGCGCGCTTCTTATCCACCTGATTACCAGGGAACGCCGGAGTCGCGTACTGGTCTTTACCCGCACAAAACACGGGGCAAACAAGCTCACGGAGAAACTTGCCGCACAACGGATCAATGCCGCCGCCCTGCACGGCAACAAGAGCCAGTCTTTCCGAACGCGTACCCTAAAAGCGTTTAAAAACGGCGAGATCCGCATCCTCGTGGCAACGGATGTGGCTGCAAGGGGCCTGGATATCAGCAATCTGCCCTATGTGGTCAATTACGACATGCCGAGCATCCCCGAGGATTATGTTCACCGCATCGGTCGCACCGGCCGTGCGGGTGTCGGCGGCATTGCCGTTTCCCTGGTCGGTTACGATGAAAAGCCTTATTTGCAGGCCATTGAAAAACTGTTGAAGCAGAAGATCCCGGTGGAAAAAGTTGATGGTTATACCGTGGATAGTGATGTTCCGGATTTTGTGCTTTTTCGTCCCAACAACCCACAAAGCGAAAAAAAGGCAGACAAGGCCATAAAAGAGCTGGTCGTCAAAAAAAATGCTTCAAAACAGCGATCGCAAACCCGTAAAGCAAAAGCGACAGGTTCCGGAAAGCGCTCGGGACCGGAATCGAAATCCCGATCCGGCAGGAGAAACCCTGAGGTGGGAAAAAAGCAGCCCGGATCAGAATCGCGTTCCCCTCACGCTTCTAAACAAAGCAAACCCAGGGGGTAGAAGGCAATGGCGCCGTTTCCTAAAAGAATCTCCTGTTTCATGTTAACTCCTCTGTTATAATAATGAAAGTCATGATGTCATCGGAGGATTTTTTGGTGGTGTCAAGCTTCGTTTCCCCCTTATTCACCGGCGCGTATCGTCACGTTACGGGCGAACTGCCATGCTCCGGAACATGAGCAACTCGCAGCGGCGTTTCAGTATCCAAATGTATGTCCCTTTGAGGATAGGGTATTTCAATTCCATGCGCTTTGAGGGTGTCCCAGATGCTGAGCATGACTTGGCTGGTGATATTGGCGACCCCGTTTTGGGGGTCCTGAATCCAAAAGCGCAGTTGCAGATCCACGGAATTATCCCCGAATCCCACCATCAGGCATTTCGGCGCCGGGTTATTCAGCACTCTTTCGATGTCTTTGGGGGCATTTTTGATGAGTTCCATGGCATTGTGGGGGTCCGCATTGTAGGAGATGCCCACCGGCACCTTGATCCGGATTTTTCGTGTGGAGTAGGACCAGTTGATGACCTGCTGGGTAATGAGGTCTTCGTTGGGGATCAGGTATTCCTTTTCATCCCGGGTGACCACTGAGACGCACCGCCCGCCCATGTGTTTGACATAGCCATATACGTTCTGCAGTTGTACCACGTCGCCCGGCTTGACGGATTTGTCCGAGAGCAGGATAAGACCGCTGATGAAATTTCCGACGATTTTCTGCAACCCGAATCCGATGCCTACGCCGATGGCGCCGCTTAAAAGTGTCAGGGCCGATAGATCAATGCCCACGCTGTTTAAAGCCACCAGCGTCACCATCACAATCATGGCGATATTAAGACTTTTGGTGAGCATCAGACGGGTGGATGGGGTCAGTTCGGAAACCTTGGACAATTTCTTTTCCAGGTTACCATTGACCCAACTGACGCCTCGAAGGAGGATGATCAGTATAAAGACAGCCTTAACGACGGAAAGCAGGGTCAAATTGACGTCTCCCGCCGTAAACCCGATACTTTCCAGCAATGAAATGGTTTTATCCAGGACGCCGATGATATTGAGTGCCGCCACCAACCAGCATACCACGGCAATAATTTTAGACCAGAAGCGGTCCAGAATGACGGATGTGGCCAATTGAATGACGACCCAGGCGATGGCCAGATTCAAAGCCATGGTCATTAAAAAGGTCTTGTACCCGATGCCCCTCACACCCTGAATGCACAACCAGAGCGAAAATATGCTGAAAATCAGGGGCAAAAGACCGAGAAAGCGGATCAAAAAACCTGTGGCGTGCCGGCTTTTGAGGGAAGATTCCTTTATCCGGGCGTTGATGATTCGGCGGATCCATCGACCTAGAATGGTTCCGATAATCCATGCTGCCAGCAACACTGAGATCTGCACCAGCAAATGGACCAGGTTTTCCCAGATGAAGACGTTGGATACAATCCAATCTTTCAGGGATAGGAGTCTTTTATGAAGTGTATCAATGTCCAGGTATGAATTCATGGGCCGCTCCCGTAATCGGTTAGAAAAAATTCATAATGTTTCGACTTTCTACATGAAATTCTTGACAGCCACAAGTGTTTTGAAGAAGCATAAACATAAAATTAAATTGGGAAACTTAAAAAGACCCCACTGAACTGGATGGGTAATATGGGTAATCAGGAGGTAAATATGAGCCAATTCATGCAGATCGATATCCGAGTGATTCCTTTTTTTGAAGTACCTTTTGCAAAGCGATTCCCGCATTTGATTGAGTTGTTTCGACGGTTGTCCTATGGGGAAGTTCTGAAAAAGGAGCCTTCCTTTTATGATCTGGTCGATACCATCACGACCATTTCTGAACATCCGGACACCCCTTCAGAATTGAGAGATATGCTCAGTCCTTATGTGGGCAGGTTGGGAAAACTAAAAGATCAGGCCCGGGAACATCTCCTGGCCCGTCGTCTGAATGAGTTGGACCGATTATTATACCGGATTGAAGACCAGTTTGAAGATCTGGAAGGAGCGCTTTGATCCGTGAGATCAGGCTATAGTTGAAAAGGAACCGGTTGATTCAGCCGAATCCCTTTAAGGTCAATTTTCACATCATAGACCAGGATTTCCACGCCGTTTAAAACGGCCTTTCTCAATTCTTCTCCGTAAGCCGGGTCAATGGGGTCCGCCGGTTCAAAGCGGGTCGCATCCATCCTTTGAATCAGATAAAACATTACTGAACGGTCGCTCTGTTTCACCTGATCCTGAAGTTCGACCAGGTGTTTGAGGCCCCGTGAGGTTACAGCATCGGGAAAACAGGCAAGACCCTTCGTTACCAGAGTGCAGTTTTTGACCTCAACAAAACAACGGTTTTTTTCCTTTTCCAAAAGCAGGTCAATGCGGGAATTTTTGCCGTATTTGACTTCTGATCGCACCGTTTCATAACCGGCTAATTCCGGAATGTCACCCGCAAGAATGGCCGCTTTGGTCAGCCGGTTGGGAACAAGGGTGTTGACCCCCACCATGGAAGTTCCCATGTCGATCATTTCCCAGGTGTATTTCAGGCGGCGCGACGGTTTGTTGTGCCGGGTAAGATAGACGGTGCGACCCGGTTCACAGCACTCTTTCATGCTGCCCGAGTTGGGGCAGTGGGCGGTCACCACATGATTGTTTCTCAGCTTGACGTCGGCCATGAATCGTTTATATCGCTTGATCAATACACCCTCTATGAGTCTGGGCCATTTCAAAAGGGCGCTCTTTTTTTCGTTTTCGGACATGAAAGCGGATCCTCATTTTACCCTTGCAGAAAATCAATGGTGTAAGGCTCCATCCCTGATGGATGTTGAGAAGCATATTTTTTAAGGGCATCTGCCATAAGGCGGAATTTATCTCCGGGTATGCTGTAAGGAACAATGAGCACCCCGAAATGGGGGCGGAGATCATTAAAAAATTGAACGGTGAGTCGAATAAAATCATTTCGGTTTCGGGTCACAACAGCCCTTCCTGCTGAGGCTGCGTATTCTAATTGTGCTCTGTCGGAGGCCTGGGTCATGTTCACGTCATGGGTGCTGACGGCGTCAACTTGATGTTTTTTTAATATGTGAGCGACCTTGGGGCTGATGTCTTCGTCCAGGTAATATTTCATGCGTTGCTTCCAGCCAGAAACGGAAACCTTTGATAAATGACTTCCGGTGTCCAGCTTTCATTTTTCGCCATCAACTGATCGATTTCTTCAGGGTATGCCCGATAGTATCCTAAGGCGGATCTCAGCTGCAGTTCAGAGAGCCAGTCAAAGGCATTGCAAAGCCGTTTGAAGTCCTCCTCCATACTTTTGTAGGTCGCTATAATTTCCCAGACTTCAATGCCGGCCCCGGCAATTCTCGCGTGCCGTCCGCTGGCGCCCTCGCTGAAGACGATGCCGGGACAGCGATACATCTTGATCCCCTCTTCCAGCAGTTCCTTTGCCACAGCGGAAAATTCTTTTCCCCATTGCCGAGCAATGTCTTGAATTCCATCAACGGTTTTCTCAGGGATTCGCATACTTTTTTGAACGCTTTTCATCGTTGCCTCCTGATGACAATGTATGATACAAGATTACAGTGCAAGTCGCTGTATGTCAACCGCCTTTTGATTCAAAAAACATTATTAAGATTTTTGACGCGTTTCAGTTTTGAGGAGACTTCATGCCGGCAAATGGCAACACCACCTGTGAACAACGTGAAACAGCGCCTTGGTCGCTGATCCTGTTGCTGGTGGGTGCGGGTGTTGTGGCCTCGTTTCAGGTGGGTAAAGTCCCGCCCATGTTGCCGTTTATCCGAATGGAACTGGGTATGAACCTTTTTCTGGCCGGTTGGATGTTATCCATATTCAGCATCACCGGTCTGGTTTTCGGTTCGGTTATCGGTGCGGTTGCAGATGCTTTCGGCCATCGGCGTTTTGTCCTGTGGGGGCTGGTGTGCCAGGCGGCTGCAAGCTTTTTGGGTTCCTTGGCATCGGGGGCTGAATTACTTCTACTCACCCGGGTCTTGGAGGGTTTTGGTTTTTTTATGATTGCTGCGGCCGCACCGGCCATGATTTTCAGAATTACCCCTGTTTGTCATCACCGCTTGGCGCTTTCTGTCTGGAGTTGTTATGTCCCTGCAGGCGTGGCGGTCATTATGCTTCTGGCGCCCCTTTTAGAGTTCCGCTTCGGGTGGCGGGGATTATGGCAGGCCAATACGGTTATTTTGCTGGCCTATGGCTTCTGGGTGATGCGGGCCACCCGCGGGATTGTTGCGTTTCGAGGCGGAAAACCGCTTCCATGGAAGACGGTTTTCGAAAACATCTTATTCACCACCACCGCCAAGGGTCCACTTCTTCTTTCCGCGATTTTTGGTAGTTATGCCCTGCAGTGGCTGACCGTGATGGGATTTTTACCGATCCTGCTCATGGAAGATCACGGACTGGACCCGGCAACGGCAGCTGTGTTGACGGCCGTCATGGTGGCTATGAACATGCCCGGAAACCTGGCGGGAGGCTGGTTTCTCCAAAAGGGGGTCAGACGATGGCAACTCATCTCGGTGGCCAGTCTGGTGATGGGTTTGTGCAGCCTGGCTATTTATTCCCCTCATTTTTCCTTTGCTGTTCGCTACGGCGCCTGCCTTTTGTTTTCCGGTGTGGGCGGGCTGATCCCCTCATCCGTCCTGAGTGGCGCGTCGATTTATGCGCCTTCCAGGAACCTGGTGGCCGCCACCAACGGATTGTTCATCCAGGGGGCCCAGTTTGGTCAACTGGTGGGTCCGCCGGTTCTGGGGCTGATGGTTTCAGGCGCCGGCGGCTGGCATGTTGCGCCCTGGTTTCTGGGATCTTCAGCGGCTCTGGGTGTCATGTTATCCTTTTGGCTTAGGGCGTTTTCAAGGTCCAAATAACATTTCAAGGTCCTAAAAGTTCTTTGGTTGATTCTGAAAGTCAGTATTGATAAATAAGGTTTGCAGATTGTTATCGGGTAAATCGAGTTTCGCTTATGGTAATGCAAGATTTTCGGTCAAAATATTATTTTGTGCGTTTGAGCAGCAGCGCGACCCGTGCCAGGAACCGTTTCCGGGCAATGGGTTTGGTGAGGTAATCATCGGCTCCCGCATCCAGGCCTTCCAGTTCCGATTCCTCCTCGTCCCTTGCCGTCAGCATCATAATGGGGATATCGCGGGTGGTCGCTTGGCTCTTGAGCTTTTTGATGAGCATGACGCCATCCATTTTCGGCATTTCATAATCGGTGACGATGGTGAACAAGCAGACATCTTCTGAGATATCCTCATCTTTCGGTGTCAAATCTTCCTGTGTTGAAGAATCCGTGTTAGGGGTCAGGGAATCAACCGAGGGCCACGCGAAAAACCATCTTCGATGGTGGTCAGTCCCTGAAGGGCTTTCTGAATGCCGTCAAAGGACATCACGTGATATCCTTCCTTCGCGTTAGATATCGGTGTTAATGACCTTGACATTCCAGCCCTTCGTCGATTAGTGCCAGCACTTGCTGTTTCTCTTCCGGGAATTTGTACCCTTCATAGCTAAGGCTGAAAAGATAACCACCCCGGCGATTCTGCCAGCAATTGCCCGCATGATCGAAACACACCCTGGACGAAACATTCAGTGTTTCCATGGTCAGTCTGAGCTCCTCAAGTTGCTCTTGAGGGGAGAGCAGCCTAAACTCTTTTTCAAGGGCTGCTTGGTTGAGCGGGGTCCCCGGCCATAGACGAAAGGGCCTGGAACGGATGTAGTGGGGATTGATATCATTGAGCACCCTCGCGGTATTGAGGGCGTGATTTTCCCAACAAGCCTTGCCGCCCACCCCGGGCATCCAGTATTCGGAAACCTGGAATCCGGCTTTGATGGCCTTTTGACCGCCCTTGATGTGGCTTTCAGGGGTGGCTCCCTTCTTTATTATATTCAGAACCGCTTTGTCGCCGGATTCCAGCCCCAGGTGCAATCGGTCCAGACCCGCTTCGCGGATGTTTTTTAGGGTTTCCGGTTTTTTCTGTGCCAGGGTTTTGCTTCTAGCGTAGGAGGTAACCCTGTTGATGGACGGGAAGGTCTCTCGCAGGTATTCGAGTGCCGGCACCAGGTTTTCCGTTTTCATAATGAGGCTGTTTGCGTCCTGCACAAATGCCGTTTTACCCCCGGACAATAACCACTGGTAGACCATTGGAAATCCATTGCTGTATTCCAGTTCCGGAGTGCGCCGCATTAACATGACAGCTGCCTCATGGCTTACTTTGCCGCTTTCCCCGGTTTTTGAAGAGAGTTCTTTTAAGTCATGAGCCAGTTGGGCCATAGCGTCGATGTCCTGTTTGATGTCCTCCAGGGTGCGCAGCTCGAATTTCTCGTTTTTGTACATTCCGCAAAAGGTGCAATGGTTCCAAGGGCAGTTGCGGGTAAACCGGACCAGCAGGGAATTGCTCCCGCCTTCGCTGGGGGGTCGATAGACACCGGTTTCAAAATTATACCTCTGAATACTTCCCATTGTTCTTTTTCTCCTATGCCGGCGGAAAGTTCGCCAAAATCCGTTACAGGATTTAAGATATTAACTTTTTTTGAAATATCAATCTCAATGAGGTGTAAAAGGCCGTGGGCTATTATTCATAATGGGTCCACATCCGAATAATCTTAACCGTCCTGATATCATCCAGGATTTGGTAAACCATTCGATGTTGGATATTGATCCTTCTGGAACATGCACCGGCCAGATCACCGACCAATCTTTCGTATGGGGGAGGTGTGCGATGGGGATCTTTTTTTAGAACGGTAAGGAGTCGTTCAGCTTGTGGCTTTAAGCCGGAACGGGAGAGTTTCTTTGCGTCTTTTTTGGCTTGTTTTGTGTAAGCTAGACGCCAACTCACCAGTCAAGTTCCTCTTCACATTCTTCAACGGGAGTTTTCAAACCCTCGCGAATCGATTCCCTCATTTCCGGTATCGATGAAAGGTATAAGGTTTCTTGAATTGCTCGCCAGTCTTCTTCAGAGACGAGGACAGCTGAGTTTCGTTTCCCAACTATTTGGATTGGATCATGAGAATCCGCTACATCATCAACAAGGGTATAGAGCCGCTTTCTTGCCTCGGTTGCGGTAAGGGTAGACATTGTTTTTACCTCCATATTTAGCGTACGTCATATCGTACGTTTAATAAATAAGGTATGTCAAGTTAAGAAAAAACTTTTGGAATGAGGGGAAGGAATGGTCTATGATTCCAGAATCATGAGATTGAGCTTGCTTGACACGCAAGGCCGAATCACCTAGGATTTTTCCTTAAAAAAATAAATAGTTTCAAGCGGCAGGGAAGAACAATGAAAAGAGTTGTTTTTCAACTGGTCATTTTGATGGTGCTGGTCTCTTTGTGTATCGGGGCATTTTTCTTTTTGCAGCGGATTCTTCAAATACCCTTTAGATCCGCCAACGACGCCCTCCATAAAAAGGGAACCGCCCTGACCCTGGATTTTCTGATTCCGGCAGGGTCCCATATCGATGAAAATATCACCATCGGTCAGGTGGTAAAAATTCGAATGACCCAAAACACCAGCCCTTATGAGGCAGCTGTCCGTGCATTGTCCGATTTGATTCCCCCCCGATATGTATGGCTGAGCAACGTCCTCCTTTTTTTCTTCTGGTCTTTCTGCGTCCTGACCCTTTTGAGGATTTTCACATTCATGGGATATGGCCGGGCGGTTCGGACGAGCTTGCTGCTGGGCGGGGTCATCTACTATTTTATGCCGGATTTTTCGCCGTATAGCCGGGACGATATCCTTTTTGTGGTCTGTCCTTTACTGGTGATCTTTCTGACTCATTGGGTTTGCAGGAAAAAAAACGTGGCTAAGGATTGATCGTCGTTTTTCAATAATGTATCCAATTACCGTATTCCTTTGAGGAGGGGTTAATGAACTATAAACGACTGTTTGAACCGGAGAGCATGGTTGTGGTCGGGGTATCGCTTCATAACGACCGGCATCCTGCCAACATTGTATATCGGAAGAACCGCCTGCGCTATCCCGTCAGGGTTTTCGCCGTCAATCCCAACGGGGGTCTGATTCAAGGAGAAATGGTCTATAAACGGGTGGCGGATATCCCCGAAAAAGTAGACCTGGCGGTCATTGCCGTTCGGGCCGACCTGGTGCCCGATACCCTGGCCCAATGTATTTCAGCCGGAGCGGTGGTGTTCTGGTGGACCAGATGGTTAATTTTGCAGGTACGGGGGTGGGGCTGTCGCTGGGGGTTAGCATCGGCAACAAGGCTTTGGTGGATGAGGTGGCCCTGCTTGAATATCTGGGCGAGGATCCCAATACGGATGCCATTGCCTTTTATCTGGAGGGTTTCAAGAAAAATGGGGGTCGGGCATTTATGGAGGCTGTTTGTCATTGCCAAAAACCCATTGTGGTGCTGAAATCCGGCAAAAGTCCGGAAGGGGGACGTGCCGTTTCGAGCCATACGGCTTCCCTTGCCGGCGATTACAAGGTGTTTTCGCAGGTGATGGCGCAATTCGGGGTCATTGAGGTGCGTACCCAGTTTGAACTGGTTTCCTTCTGCGAAGCGCTCAGTTGTTACCAGGATACCATCAATGGAAACATCGGGATCATTACCGGCAGTGGCGGTCATGGTGCACTGACCGTTGATTTTTGTGCTTCCCATGGACTCAGGGTTCCGGTGCTGAGCCGGGAATTGCAGTCAGCTCTCAAAAGTAGGCTTTCTCCCAGCGTTCAACCCATTGCGGCAACGGGTAATCCCATAGACCTTACCGGAAGCGCTATTGATGATGATTTTATTGCGGCGGCCAATTGTCTCGGCAAAAGCCCTGAGGTGGACTGTTTGGTGCTCCTGGTCCTACCCCATTCGCCCGGAACCACTTCTGATCTCGGTGCCAGACTGAGTGAAGTCTGCCACAGAGAAGGCAAGCCCATGGTGGCTTATGTTCCGAACCTGGAAAGATACCGTATGTTGATCGAAGGATTTGAATTGAATCACATTCCGGTGTCTCCGGCCATCGAGGGTGCGGTTTTGATGGCCGGGGCCATGAGGAGGGAACCATGTTGAACTCTGAGATCCTTGAGATACTGTCAAAATCCAAATCCTGGGGTTGGGTCCTGGAACCTGATGCCAAGCGGATATTATCCCTTGTGGGGATAAGTGCCCCCCCTTTTATATCTCGTCAGTCATAAGTTCTCGTAACGTACTGAAATTATTGATACTGACAAAATCGACACAAGATGGCCTAAGTTAATAATTTCAACTACTTAACAATTCACGATACAAAGACTTCAGAGAACTTATGACTGTCGAGGCATTTTTTTGGTATTTTATGGGGACGAAAAGATGCCTGGGCACAATTTTCATGGCTTTGAGTAGGCCTGGATCGGCAATGCCGCGCGCTTCGATCTGCCGGGAAATCATCTCCTCCCGCAATGCTGCAAATCCATCTTTTTCATCATCCGCCCGGATTTGATCCGCCACGGGAATGACAAAGAGTAGAAAAAAAAGGGTCAACCTGTGAATATAAATGGCGTGAAGAGGTGCTGTACCTTTGGCCATAGTGAAACGCTTCCTCATAAAAACATTAAATATATCAATAAGATTTTCTTTGACAAGCACTAGAGAATAGCATAATTTGAACGTGAAAACAATTTTGCTTTCATCCGTATTCTAGCAAAAATTTCCGTTGGCAATAACAACCATCATAATACCGGGAGGGTCTTGGAAACGATCAGGAATTGTTGCAGTGGCCGTACTTCTGATTACAGATCAAGGCCTTCGCCCAAGCCTGAGGGAGGATCAGACTCCTGGGAGAGTCTGCAAGGCTCGGGAGCCAAGGGTCAGTCCAAATCGCTTAAAAAGACTCCCTCATCTTCTGAGGGCTTTCAGCCCCTTAATGAAGGCAACAATACTTGGCAGCCACTGAACGACAGCCAGAAGCAATCCGACTAAAGGTCAAAGATGCCACCCGGAAACTGGGGTGGAAGGTTGTGGAAGAATTCAGGGATACGGTTTTCGACCTGAATGGTCTGATGGTCAAGGTCAGGAAAAGTTCCCATGTTTCAGCCGATGTGGGCGGGGTTCTGGCAAAACTGGCCCTCATGCCGCCGGGAATCGCCAAAACCCCGGCCCGTTATTTCAGCAATAAGGCATCCGGGGTATTGACCAATGTTCCGGGACCCCGGGCGCCCCTCTATTTTGCGGGAGACCATCCTGGAAGAAACGCCCGGCGTGAAACTGCACATATCAACCCGTTCGGACCGATATCTGCCGGATATGGACGTCATTGTCACGGCCACATCCGGCGCCGGCAAGGCCCTTTTAACATTATGCGGGTGACGCCCGGTTGCATCATCACGGATGTGGCCCGTTCCCTGGATCTGTCTCCGGAAGACGTGGCCAAACGTCCAGATGTGCTGGTTATCGAATCGGGCGAAGATGAGGACATTGACCGCGTTCGAAGGCTGGCGCTCAAGGCCCGAAAAACCTGGACGCCTCCCCGTTTTTCAGATGTGGCGTGAAGCACCCCTCTGTCATCTGAACGGTATCCAGGCCATCGGATCATAGCCAAAAAGGTTATTTGACAGCTTTTATTGAATCGGAGAACATCTTGACCATCAACTCAAAATCCTATAATTAGGGAGGGGTAAAATGGCAGACGAAAAGGCGGGAAGGTTTCCGGATCCGCACGAGTTTCAGATTCCCCCGGAACTTGAAGGATGGGAAGAAATGTATCCGTCGCACCATCTGTTTTCCAAAGAGAGAGCAGACTGGGAAAAACAGCAATTTTGGTATCAGGACAAGATTCATGCGCCGGAGCCGATGCCGCCATTGGATATGTTCTTTCAGGAAGCGTGGCAGATCGCTCTTTCCCAGTACACCACCAGAGTTTTCTGTATCCCTCCGGCCCAGGGAATTGCACAGCGGATGGTTGGGTGCTACCTGTATATCTGTGCAGTTGCGCCCCCGCCCGATGAGATTATCGGAGAGAAGGCCGCCCTCTTTGAGAAAAGAGTATTTCATGTATTTGATCATTACAATGAGTTGTGGGATAAGTGGCTGACGAAATTCAAGGCTCTGGGGAATGAGATGATTGAGCTCAAAATTCCCAAGGAAATGCCGAAATATGTTCCGGAAGACCAGGTTCTCCCGGCGCCCACAGGCTGTTATGTTTCCTATGATCTGATTTCATCCTTTGACAAACTGGTCCACCAGATGTTCAAGGGATGGCAGTACCACTTTGAAATGTTGAACCTGACCTATTTGGCCTACCTCATGTTCGGGGATGTTTCCCGGAAACTTTTCCCGGGGATCAGTGAAAGCGCCATCGGAAAGATGGTGGCAGGGGCCGATGTTTCCATGTTCCGGCCTGAAGAGGAGTTGTGCAAGTTGTCCAGGCTGGCCGTCCCTTTGAGTGGTGTGGCGGATGTTCTCAAGAGTGACCAACCGGCGGCCGGGAAGATTGCTGAACTTGAAAATACACCCGATGGGAAGCAGTGGCTTGAGGCCTTTGATAAGGCCAAAGACCCGTGGTTTTTCGTGTCGTGCGGAAGCGGCTGGTTCCATTATGAAGGGAGCTGGATCAACAATCCGGATATCCCATACGGATATATTAAGCGTTACGTGGAAAGGCTGGAAAACGGTGAGACCATTGAGCGGTCTCTGGACCAGGTGGAGAAGGAACGGGATGAAACCGTTGCCGAATACCGTAAACTGATTGCCGGCGATGAAGACAGAGAGGCTTTTGATGGTGCCTACAATACCGTCGGAACCATTTACAGGTATGCGGAAGATCATCAGTTCTGGGTGGAACACTGGTTCCATACCATATGGTTTGCAAAGATAAGAGAGTTCGGTACGCTTCTGGTTGACAACGGCATGATCAGTGAATCGGATGACATATTTATGTTCAACCGCTATGAGATTCCTGAAATTCTAACCGAGGTCGCCACCGCCTGGGCCCTCGGCGTGGGGATTCCCGTGCGGGGAGACTATTACAAAGCCAAGGTTGAGAAACGAAAAAAGATCCTTCAAGCAGCCGCTGAATGGAACCCGGCACCGGCCCTGGGTGTTCCGCCGGAGGAAGTGGCCGAACCGTTTACCATTATGTTCTGGGGTATCACTACCGACAAGGTCAAAGAAGGGTTGAAGGGGATGGGAGAGGTTGACGCCGAAGATATCTCCGAACTGAAGGGCTTTGCCTTCTCAGCAGGCGTCGTTTAAGGGAAGGCAAGCGTACTCAAACTGCTCAAGGAGGTCATGGACCTGGAGCCGGGAGATATCCCGGTTTGCCCTACCACCAATCCTTCATGGGCGCCGGAATCGGCACATCGGTCATTAAGACCGGCGATATCATCTTAACCCCTTCCTCCCTTGGACCGGCAAAAGACCGAAATAGGTTGGCTGTCCCAAGGGAGGAGGGGGAAAACCCGTTGGAGAAACAGATGGACTACATCCTCAATTTGGACTACATTCTCAATTTTGAAATTCTGGATAAGACTTCCCTTCCGATGGTCGGGGGTAAAAATGTCGGCATGGGAGAGATGATCAAGGCCGGCGTCCGAGTCCCTCCCGGTTTTGCTGTGACAACCGACAGCTATCTGAGCTTTATAACCGAGACGGGTGTTAAGGATAAGATTACTGAGATCCTTAAAAAAATCCGTCGTGATGATGTGAGTTCCCTCGATGAAGTCAGTGCTGAGATTCAAGCCTTGATCAAAACCACTCCCATGAACGATGACGTCCGGAAAGCCATCGGAATGGGTTATTCTGACCTCTGCAGGGAATGCAATGTTGAAGATGTGCCTGTGGCGGTTCGACCGAGCGCAACGGCCGAGGATCTCCCCACGGAAAGTGTTTCCGGGAAGCAGGACTCCTACCTCTGGGTCGTCGGAGTAGAGGATATTGTCAGCAGTGTCCGTAAGTGCTGGGCCGGCCTGTACACAGCGCGCGCCATTGATTACAGGAATAAGAACAACTTTCCCCATGAGAAGGTATTGATCAGTGTGGGTGTTCAGAAGATGGTCAATTCAAAGGCCGCAGGCG
>JAGHDR010000367.1 GCA_021159825.1 Deltaproteobacteria bacterium
CACACCCGCATGGCGCCTGATGCGCCGGTTAGTCCGCAGGGTTTATTGTCGTCCCGACCCAGCCAGACCACGGCCAGTTGATTCCCGGTAAACCCGGCAAACCAGCTGTCTTTCAAGTTGTTTGTGGTGCCGGTTTTGCTGGCTGTTCCCCATGACTGGGGGATCATGTGTTTTAGGGATGCCGCCGTGCCTTCCATTACAACGGTCTGCAAAACCCTGTTGAGCAGATAGACCGGACCGGCATCGAAATTTTGTTTTATATGGAGCGGATACCGCTGGAGAATTGAACCATTCGTTTTATGAATGGAACGGATGGAACGGATGGGGGAATAAAAGCCGCCGGAAGCAAGGGTCTGATAGATCTGGGCCACTTCAAGGGGGGACATTTCCATGGTCCCCAGAAGTGACGCGGGATACATGGGGATTTTCTTTTGAAAACCCATTTTTCCAAGGGTTTCGAATACGGCGGGAAGTCCGAGGTCCAGACCGATCCGTACCGTGGAAGCGTTATAGGAATGAACCAGGGCCAGGTACAGGGGAATGGTTCCGTGATAGGTCCGGTCATAATTCCTAGGGATCCAAGGTTCGCCATTGGGTTGCGGCACGCTGACAGACCGGTCTTCAATGGGTGTCACCAGCGTGTAACGTTTGGGGTCGTTCAGGGCCGTCAGGAATACGGCGGGTTTGACCAGAGAACCGATGGGTCTTTTTGCGTTCAGGGCGTGGTTAAAACTTTTCGCCCGGACATTTCTTCCTCCCACAAGGGCCAACACTTCGTTACTGCCGGTGGCTGTAACCACCACGCCTGTCTCAAGCTTGTCGGGTGGAAGCCGGACACCGACTTCAATGGCTTTTAATTCGGATTGAACGGCCTGTTCGGCCGCCAATTGGGTCTGAAGGTCCAGGGTGGTAAAAATGCTCAGGCCCGCCGAGCGAAGATCAGATTCGCGATATTCTTTAAGCAGTTGGCCTTTCACCAAATCCAGGTATGCCGGAAACGGGCTGTTTTCCTTTGACGCTTTGTTAATGACGCCCAGGGGCGCGATTATGGCCTGTTCCGTCATATGCGGTGGAAGAATATTCCGGTCGCGCAAAAGGGTTAACACGGTATTTCGGCGTTTAAGCGCTTTTTCAGGATGTTTGCGGGGATTATAGCGTGAAGGCCCTTTGAGCATTCCCACCAGAAGGGCGATTTCGTGGGCTTTCAGGTCCCTCAGGCCTTTACCGAAGTAAAAAGGGCTTGCCAGACCGAATCCGTGAATGGCCCGGTTTCCATCCTGGCCCAGATACACTTCATTGAGATAGGTTTCCAGGATTTCGTCTTTATTGAAATTCATTTCCATGGCAACGGCCACAAACATCTCATCCAGTTTGCGTTTAAAGGATTTTTCACGGGTCAGGAAAAAATTCTTTGCCAGTTGTTGGCTGAGGGTGCTCGCGCCCTGAGCTGCGTAACCTTTTCGAATGTTGACCACCAGGGCCCTCAAGATTGCCAGGGGTTCAATGCCATGATGGGTGTAAAATGTTCGGTCCTCCACGGAGATAAGGGCTTGGATCAAAAGTGGGGGCGTTGTCTTTAGGCCCAAAAGCGTCCTGTCCTCATTGCTTCGCGGATAGAAAGATCCGATCAGGGCAGGGGCAAGACGCAATATTTGCGACTGAGTGTCGGAATCCATAATTTGAAGCGACTTAACCCTGTTTTTCTGAAAATTTACCTGAATTTTCCCGGCAGGTTGGTTTTCATCTTCAAATTCAAAGAAACGGCGGAATAGGGTGAACAGGCCTTTGTTTCGGAGATATTTACCGGGACTGTCAAGCTCCGCCGAATCCGCCACTTTTTGGAAACGCATATGGTTTAATGCCTGCTCAAAAATCCCCGGTTTCAACCGTAACCCCGGATAGAGCTCAAGGGGTCGAGCGTATACGTAGGCGGGAAGTTCCCATAATCTGCCTTCGAATCGTTCCAGAACCATCCGGTTGAATCGAGAATACCGGTGATAGACGCCATAGCCGAGCCCTCCCAACAGAAAGAGGACCACCAGAATGCCTATGCTTTTTTTGGATGTCCACTGCATTAGTGGTCTTCGCCCCGATTCCTATTGGAACCCATAATGACCCCTTAGATGCCTTTTTTATATTGGGCGTTCGTTGAGGGATGAATCATTTGTTTGAGTTTCTTTTTTGAATCGGGATTTCCATTTAGAAGATTTTCAAAAAGCTTTATGATGCCGGATTTATCCATCTCTATTTTAGTTTCGGTTTTTATATCCCTTAAATCAATGAAGAAACTGGAAAAAATATCCGGTAAATCAGTAACAATATTTGTATTCAAGAAATTATGATTATTATAGATACAATGATAGTTCCCCTTTGTTTTTTCAATAAAAAGAGAAACATTTTTTAAATTTGTAATGGATGAAGATTTATTACACTTTTGAATGCATTCCTCATTAATTCTGTTTTTTTCACATCCAATAATCTGATGAAGTAAACATTGTCTGCTGCTTAGAAGTACAATAGGATGATAGATACGATAGTATAGTTTGAATTTCTCAGGATTAATAATATTTTTGATCTGATTTTTGCTAATTTCATTTGATATAAATGAGCCATAGCAGTTAAAGTTTTCTTTTAAACATAAAAGGCTAAAGGAATTAACAATATTAAGATAGGGTCCTGCGATCCAAGAAATTCCTTTTTTATAGGCTTCATAAGCTATTCCGGTATTATTGGTTACCATAAGTTTGGGTTGCACCTGTTGAAGAAATTCTACTGCGGCAGCATAGTTTTCCCCTATTAAAATAGATGGGAACCAGGGAATTAATTTTTTGTTCTTTAAAAAAAGATCGATAATCTCGGAATATTCATTTTCGCAACAATTTGGGAGTTGAAAGAAGATATTTGCCGATGTTTTATGACACAAGTACAAATCCTTTTTGGAGGAGATTAATACCGAAAGATCGGGTTTAATTTTTAATGAACTTTGTTTTTTTAAGAAGGGAACGTCAATGGGGTCAATCATTTCTTTTGAATCATTTAAGATAGATAAAATCCTTTTTCTTATTGAAGTGAGCTCTTTGAAAGGTAAAAAAAGATCACTTTGAAGATCTTCCAATTCTAGATGATTAATGTAATACTCCGTATTATTTAAGGATTTAAGCTTTTTATATATAATATCGTAA
>JAGHDR010000242.1 GCA_021159825.1 Deltaproteobacteria bacterium
CATGATCTTTAATTCCGCCTGTCTGGCATGTCCGGAGGTATGAATGTCGGATACGTTTTCGTAGATCACATCCGCTCCCAACCCATACAGCTTGTTGATAACCGAAGTAATGGCCTTTTCATTGCCTGGAATGAATCTGGAGGAAAGAATGATGGTGTCACCCTTGTGTATCTTTATGCCTTTGTGCTGATCTCTGGCCATTCGGCTCAGGGCACTCATGGGTTCTCCCTGGCTGCCGGTGGTAATCACCACCACCTGGCTGTCCGGAAGAGATTTCATTTTTTTTTCGGTAATCTCAAGATCCTCGGAAAAATGGATAAACCCGTGGGCCCTGGCAATTCCCACATTGGTGATCATGCTTTTTCCATTGAAAACGACTTTTCGGCCAAACTCTTCCGCCAGGGAAATGACTTCCTGGATTCTCGTGATATTTGAGGCAAAACCGGCAACGATCAGCCTTCCGGGGCAGGCCAGAAAGAAATCTCCGAGGGTTTTTTTAACCGCCCTTTCACTGAGGGTGTATCCTTCCTTTTCAGCATTGGTGGAATCGGAAAAAAAGGCCAGGACGCCTTTTTCCCCAAAATGCGCAAAACGGATAAGATCCGTCATCTGTTCATCCACGGGCGTGGGATCGATGCGAAAGTCTCCGGAATGAAGGATGAGGCCTTCCGGGGTTTCCAGCGCCAGGCCCGCCCCATCAACAATGCTGTGATTCACGCGAATGTATTCCACTTTGAATGGGCCGATCTCATGGATTTCTCCTGGAATTACGGTTTGCAGATCGGCATGTTGAGGCAGGATGTGTTCTTTCAGTTTTTCCCTGAGTAAATCGAGGGTAAAGCCGGTGCCGAATACGCGTACCGGAAACTCCTTCAGCAAAAAAGGCATGGCGCCGATATGGTCTTCATGGCCATGGGTCAGAATAACGGCTTCGATTTTTTCCTTGTTTTCCCTGAGATAGCTGAAGTCAGGAATAACCAGGTCCACGCCGGGCATGTAATCATCCGGGAACATTAAGCCGGCGTCAACCACCACCATGTGAGAACCGTGTTGAATGACCATCATATTGAGGCCGATTTCACCCAGCCCCCCCAGTGGTATGATTTTTAACATGGGTTGTACCTCAACAGATTTTTCTCCTATAATCAAATGGTTGATCAATTTCTTGAATAAACAGTACCTTAAACGTTTGTGCCGCCTCAGTCAATAGGGAATTTTAGGAGGACATCCACTATTTGACTTGTTTCCATTGCATATGGTATTGGAGAAACTTCAGAGAGTGCATATTGGTCCTGTGAATCAGATAAGAGGGGAGGAAATGTTATCATGGCGAGTGTTAATAAGGTAATACTGCTGGGGAATCTGGGAGGGGATCCGGAGGTTCGATATACACCCAGCGGCGTAGCGGTGGCCAATTTTTCTATTGCTACGACGGAAACGTGGAAGGACAAGAATACGGGCGAGAAAAAGGAGCAGACCGAATGGCACAAGATCGTGGCCTGGCGGCGGCTTGGAGAGATTTGCGGGGAGTATTTGAAAAAAGGAAGCCAGGTCTATATCGAGGGAAGCCTTCAAACCAGGGCATGGGAAGACAAGGATGGAAACAAGCGGTATACAACGGAAGTTGTTGCCTACAAAATGCAGATGCTCGGATCTCCAGGTGACAGAATGGAGAGCAAAGCACCCCAGGGCGATTTACCCGAAGAACCCCCACCAAACCTTCCTGACGACAACATTCCTTTCTAGAAAAAATGCCCCTGCCGTTTCGTTTATGGGGATTCGGCAGGGGCGGGTCCGATCAATTGGGTTTAGGATTTATCCTCTTGTTTTTCATCATTTTCTTTTTTGGGCTCATCAATTTCATTTTTCGCTTCATGGGTGGCTTTCTTGAAATTCTTGATCCCTTTGCCAATGCCGCTTCCGATTTCAGGCAATTTTCCAGCCCCGAAAATAACCAGGATAATGATTAAGATGATAATCAATTCCGGCATGCCTATTCCAAACATCGGGTTACCTCCATCACATAAATCATTTCGAGTTGATCACAACACAGCCCGAGCGACCGGATCAAAAAAACAACATGCCGGATACGGGTTCGTGATTTGGAAATCCGGTGGGCGGTTATTCTTTGCATGGGTTATCAGGCGACTGCTTCATGTTAAAGAATTTCCTGAATTTATTGAGGGATCGCTGGTACGCCACCCAGCAGGACCACAGTTCAAGCCACTCCCTGTTGTGCCAGAAGATATCTTGTGGTTGTCCCTTTTTTTTAGAAATTTTGATGTAATCTTCAAATTCGGCGCCGCAGCTTTCACATAACCTGAACTCGGAATGAAGCTTTTTTTGTGAATTCGAAGGGTTGGCGTTTCCCGTATGACGACCGCACATGGCGCATTTAAAACGGCATGAACCGCATTGAAGCAGTCGCTGTACGGCATCAAACTTATCCTGATTGCTCGTGATCTGTTTCTGCCGTTTTTTGTCTTCAATCCGACCGGTAATGCTCAGGACATTTTCCATAAGACACCCATTTCTGAAAATATCGTTTTACCACCCAATCCTTTTCGTCAATAAACCCTGAAGATCCATTTGATTTTCAAGATTTCTAAATTCCATAAACGCGCGAAGATGATATCCTGAAGCGTCTGTCAGAGTCAAGACAGGCATTTCTAACCTTTTTGCCAGGGCGCTTACTGCCACAATCCCTTTAAAAGTCCCGCCACGCCGGCTCCAGCCTCGGATTCCATAAAGTCAGTAACAATGGGTACGAATTTGGTCATGGTTTCGGTGCTCATCCCAAGCTTTGAAAAGGTACCCGCCATACCGGCCATGCCCCCGATTTTTGAGGCGCTACCTCCCAGCGAGGACAATCCACTGCTGATAAGTCCCGTGGTGCTTCCCCCTGAATCGGCAGAAGGGACCTCAGCCATATATTTATCCACACCGGGGACAGCTTCTGCTGCTTTGTTGAAATCTTCGGTACTCAGGTTTTCCTTGGCATTATTAAACAGAGCGCCGACACCGCCTTCCGCCTGCTTTTCAGTAATTTCCAATGCATCTACCAACGTGGAGATCAAGTCCATTGTACCGGCATTAACCGGCGCCGGCGCAATCCCTCCCACCAGCAAAACAGAGAAGCATAATGCTACCATCCAAATTTGAAATCGTTTCATTTTTCTTCCTCCTAATATTTATGGTATCACTCTTTTTA
>JAGHDR010000224.1 GCA_021159825.1 Deltaproteobacteria bacterium
CCTCCCCCACCATGTAACGGACCACCTTAATTTTCTCGGGTTCGTCAACATATGCGTCGTCCGGGCCCGTCTTCCCAAGAAGGGGCTCCCAAACCTTTTTTGCCGCATCGAGATCTTTCACCGCAATGCAAATGTGATCAATCTTGTTGATCTTCATGATCATTTATTGTTGTCCATAACAGTTCATCCCCCTGAATTTATTTCTATATTGTCTGAGCAACGGGGTCAATTCCCTTTCCGGGGGACGGACATGTTTCAGCCGTTCTTCAATCTCGGCATCGCTCAATTGGACGTTCAAACGTCTGTTGGGAATGTCGATCTCTATTATATCACCATCCGCAATGGCGCCGATGGGACCGCCGTTAAATGCCTCCATCTCCATATGGCCTACGCACGGGCCGCTGGTGGCACCTGAAAATCGTCCATCCGTGATCAGCGCCACTTTGCTGTACCCGGCGCCTTTTATGGCATCGGTGGGGGTCAGCATTTCAGGCATACCCGGAGCGCCGCAAGGGCCCTGAAAGGGCAATACAATCACATCCCCTTCAGCAATCCTGCGCTCTTCAATGGCATGGAGAAGATCCTTTTCCGTATAGAACACTTTTGCAGGTCCCTTGTGCACCTGCATATCATCTTCCACCGCCGTCTGCTTGATAACCGCACTCCCGGCAATGTTGCCTTTCAGTACGGCAATACCCC
The DNA here is from genome assembly GCA_021159825.1 of Deltaproteobacteria bacterium. GTDB lineage: Bacteria > Desulfobacterota > DSM-4660 > Desulfatiglandales > Desulfatiglandaceae > NaphS2. Next base: position 700 of record JAGHDR010000224.1, read on the forward strand.
CCTGGGGGTGATAGGGGTTTTCAAGGGGTCTTATGACGTCTTCATCCAGCACCTTCCCTCTCGCGGCAATCTCGGAAATGGATCGACCGTTAACCGTATCCGAATCCTTAATCAGATGGGCCAATCGATTCAGAACGGCAGGGACCCCGCCCGCCTGATGTACTTCGGCCATTTCATGGGTACCGGCGGGAATAATGGCGCAAATATGGGGGGTTTCCCGAGCGATACGATCAAACGTTTCCAGATCAACCGAGATCCCGGCTTCTCCCGCCACTGCGGGGATGTGCAGGACCGCATTGGTGGACCCACCCATGGCCATATCGACTCGAATGGCATTTTCAAAAGCCTGCGCTGTCATGATGTGCCGCGGCCGGATGTCCTTTTTGATCAGTTCCACAACTCGCTTTCCCGATTCATAGGCCTGTTCTTTTTTTAGAGGATCCAGGGCAAGGGTCGTGGCGCATCCGGTCACCGACATGCCCAGCACTTCAGAGACCACCGCCATGGTATTGGCCGTGTAAAGACCTACGCAGGAACCGGCCCCACAGATCATATTCGGGAGCATACTTTCCGCTTCTTCGGCCGTCATCCTGCCGCCTTTCACCTGGCCCACCAGACCGAACCCTTCGATGGGATGGTGCTTTTCGCCGTCGATCACATTGGCTTTCATGGGTCCGCCGGCGAGGATCACCGCCGGAAGGTCCAAACGGCCGGCCGCCATGAGCATGCCGGGGGTGATTTTGTCGCAGGAAGTGACACCCACCCATCCGTCCAGGGAATGGGACAGCGTCATGATTTCAATATTGTCCGCAATATGCTCCCGGCTGGGAAGGCTCAGCCTCATTTCCACGTACATGGCAATCCCGTCGCAGACGCCGGGAACCCCCCATTCCAGAGGTACGCCCCCGGCCTCCCGAATGCCTTCTTTAACGGCTTCGGTTAATTGATTGAGGTGAATATGACCGGGGATAATATTATTGTAGCTGTTTGCCACACCCACAAAAGGCTTACCCAGCTCAAAATCCTGCTTTTTCAACCCGGCGGACATCAGCAGGGCCCGGTGCGGCAGTGTCTCAATATCCTTTTTCAGTATGTCCGAACGCAAATTTTCTCTCCTTCATCAAACAACACTCCTGAGAATCTTTCTTAATAAAGCTTTTTAGAAAAAACGCATGATTGAATGCAGTAGTTTCATTAATCAAATGCCGATTGTAAAGCCTTTTCTTTTGATTTCAAATTCGTTAAGAATCACTTATTTCCCCTCACGCGGCAAGAGAATCCAGAGAACACATGCCGCCAGGATCATGGCCAGGCAGAGGAATTGCCCCATGGAAAACAACCCCAGAAACAGACCTATGTGAGTATCCGGCTCCCTGAAAAATTCCACCACAAAGCGCATGGCGCCGTATCCGGCCAGAAACAGGGCCAACAGGGCGCCGGGGCGTTTGATGCGATCTTTAAGCACCCACAGAACCACAAACAGAACCACGCCTTCAAGTCCTGCCTCGTAAAGCTGGGACGGGTGCCGCGGCACGCCGGGGCTGGTGGGAAAAACCATGGCCCAGGGGACTAATGTAGCCCGGCCGTAGAGCTCGCCGTTAATGAAATTCCCCATTCGGCCGAAAAAAAGGCCCACCGGGGCCGTCACAATGACCACATCGGCCAGCTGCAGAAAGGGCAAACCATGCACGCGACAAAACAGGATGCCTGCCAGCACAACACCGATAAAGCCACCATGAAAACTCATCCCGCCGTGCCAGACGGCTATAATCTCTATGGGGTGCTGAAAATAGTACCCCAGATTTGCAAACTGGTAAAACAGGACATACCCCAGGCGGGCCCCCACGACCAAGCCAAGGGCCATATAGAAAATCAGATCCTGCAACAATTTTCCCTGGAGTCCCAGCTTGCGCGCACCCTTCTGCACCCCGATCAGAAAATAGGCCGCCAAAAACCCCAGGACATACATGAGCCCATACCACCTGAGCTTAAACGGGCCCAGTTCGATAATGCTGGGATCAATCTTTGGAAACGGTATCATAACGCTTGACTATTGC
>JAGHDR010000365.1 GCA_021159825.1 Deltaproteobacteria bacterium
ACAACGTAGAAGTCGAGCAAAAGGGCAAACAGGATGCGTAGATTATTTTTTGGAAGTTCCCTTAGGATTGTTTTTTTCAGTCCACTTATTCCTCACCTCCGAATGTTTGTGGGGACGCTGGTAACCCCAAAGTCGCCGCTAAGCGGGCGGGGGAGGGAAACAACAGCATTCGCAAAAGTGCAGGTTTCAGGTTACCAAATATCTTCCATTGAAGGGTCATCATGGCGCTCCAAGGTTTCCAGCCATTCAGGCATATCTTCTTTTATGGTTTGCTTTAAATCAATCAGGTCTTCTTTGTCGGTCAATCCTTTCTCTTCCAAGAAAGCATAGAACTTCTTGAGACTCGCTGCATTTCCCTTGATACTTGACCGATTTGCCCACATTGCCTTTCTTATAAACCAGTAACCCAGAAACATCCCAACATCCTGAGCACCATCTTTTGCTTCGGTTGCATCGTCGTAAAGCAGAAATTCGTTTATATAGAAATCGATATTTGAAACATGATTGTTTATGGTCTTTTCGGACAAACCAGATAATTTCAGCCACGCATCAAATCCATTTAATAGCTGTTCGTTGGCTTTTTTTATGTTTTCGCATTCTTCTTCATATTTCTCGAAATCAACCATTTTAAAATCCCCGAGTACATGTTGATATGTTTACAACGAACCAGTGAATGTATCGTTTCTGTTTATCTGTCAAAGAAGATCCCCCTTCATCTAAACCGTTCCTGGTGCGTTCCCACGCTGGAGCATGGGAACGAGAATAACGAGAATAGCCCGGGTTAAAAAATACAAAACCCCGCTCTCCATCTGTTCGGGAGTAACGGGGTTTTTGCTCGATCTAAACCATTCTCAATCCTCTTTTTTTCATTGAATCAAAGAAGGAATTTGGTTCACGAATTCTTTATAATGTTGCCTACACCTAACTAGTTATTAAGTCAATATATATTTGATACCACCGCATCAATCGTCTTCCCCGAAGACCTCTGTGACGGTTCGAGCCAACTGACTGTGAGAAAGTGGTGTTTATCATGCCATTCCTCCAGAATGTTCAATTTTTTTATTTCCCAGCGAGGGTCTCAATACACACGATTTCTTCGCCTCTGTGTGAAACGCCCCATCCTTGATTCGTGGATATTCCCTGTATTACCATTTGTCCTTTCAAAAACTGATATATGGAGGACTTTATCATCGAGGGCCAAAGCAAAGCCGATTACTTTTCTGGATTCCAAACGGATATCTGTACCCAGACCCACCCGAAGGGCGACTTTCGAAATCGGTTGAAAAGACCGCTTTCCTGAATTTGGTGACTTTGCTTTTGAGGGCCTTCTGTTCTTCGTCCGGGTCATACCAGTCGATGGCATCGAGGGCGTAGCTTTCAAGGAGTTATCTAAAGACATTTAAGAAAGTACCCGGTTTTCCAAAGGCATCCAGTCCTGCCACGCTGCCGTTGATCATGAAAATGGCCCCCACCTGGGAATCGATCAGGCGGAAAGGCTTCACGTATTCCTTAATAGGACCGGTCTTTTCTTGTCATAGATCGCGGCCATGGCACCAGTGGGGGACGGGGTTTCCATCCTGTCCGCCTTTTCGGCGATGCCATCCCAGATAGCACTTTGATCAGCTCGAAATTCCCCTGAAGACCTGACGGAATAATTGACCTGCTCAGACTTCATGGCGCGAAGATTGGATGACATCATTCTTTCCTTGCTTTGGAATTGGGGACTGTCATGTGACCACCTGCCGTGCTCCACACAGCTCACCGGGATTACAATGGTGGCATTCCCGTTAACCAGGATGGTCGTATTCACGATCCGGTTCTGTTTGGCCCCCACCAGTTCTTCACCGTCCAGGATTAGGATCATTCTGGGGGATTTGTTCATGACCCTCAGTTCCGGTACTGAGCCGTCATTGTCCTTTTCAGCAATCTCGATCAGGTTTTCGCCCAGGGCTTCATCTAACATCAGGTATTCCAGATCCAAGCTGTACGTTGAGAGTAACGGATAAAGGGATTGTTGTGATTGGCGAAAAAGGAAATCGTATGGAATTTAGTGCAGGTGAGGCATTGATGTTGCTTGATATTCTCAAAAATGAAGAAATCGAATTGAGAAAGATGGCAGAATCAGCGTCTCCTATGTCTTTGAATCTCAACGTTTGAACTGGGGTTGGAACGAAGCGAGAGGAATCGGATTTCAGGAGGATTGACATGGCCAGAGGAGACCAGTTGGGCAGGCAGTGGACGGATGATACATCTATGGCCCTTTGTCTTGCGGACAGTTTGATCCCAAAGATCAAATGGAGCGGTATTGTCGATGGTATCGTGAAAGGTATATGAGTAGCAACGGAAGGTGTTTTGACATCGGAAACACAGTGCGAAGTGCTTTGGAAAATTTTGAGGCAACAGGTGATCCCATCTCAGGTCCCACAGGTTCCCGTTCAGCTGGAAACGGTTTCATCATGAGACTGGCCCCGGCTATGTGGTAAAATCGCTGGAAGCGGCGCTCTGGGCCTTTTGCCATTCCACTTCTTTCGAAGACGGGTGCCTTCCGGCCGTCAATCTGGGAGACGACGCAGATACCACCGGCTACCTGTGCGGTGTCTTTAAGGGCCTGATCACGCAAATGGGCGTACCTTTGGGTCATGACAGGGCTTTTATGGGTCAGCAGTTTTTGAAGTGTGTAAAGGTCCACTTTACCACTAGAAGCCAGCATAGATGCGTAAACATGGCGAAGACCATGCAGAGCTCGAAAGTCCTTTGGTAGCCTTGCATTGTCCCTACTTCGGGCAGGCGTTATCCGGAACCATCACTCAGGTCCCCAGGAGGGAGATATCTGCTTCCCTTTTTCAAAGGTCACGCGCCTCTGGGTCCGACCGTTGGCGTTCATGATGTAGATGTGGTACTGTCCGGTTCTGTTGGAGCTGAAGGCGATATACCTCCCGTCCGGTGACCAGCAGGGATCTTCATTATCGCCTGCGTCGGTGGTGAGTCTTTTGATTCTGCCGCTGTCCGGTTCCATGGTAAAAATATTAAAGTTTCCGTTGGTTTTCCCCACAAAGACGAGCCGATTCAAAGAAGACCAGGCGGGGGACGTATTGTATTTGCCCTCATAGGTAAGTCGATCCACCCTTCCGCTGGAAATTTCCAGAAGATATATTTGCGGAGAGCCGGATCGGTTGGAAACGAACGCAAGCCTGTTGCCGTCTGGGGAAAAAGCCGGCGACACATCAATTCCCCAGTGTTTTACAAGCTGTTTCAGTATTTTCCCATCAAGATTGATGGTGAAGATATCAGGGTTCCCCTCGTGGCTCATGGTCAACGCCAGCTCTCTTCCGCCGGGTGCCCAGCATGCGCCGATATTCAACCCCGACCGGCCTGACAGACGTTTGAAAGCGCCGGTAACCAGGTCCCGCAAGTAAAGCATAGGTCCCCCGTTTTTGTAGGAATTATAGACAATCTTTTTCCC